>CAIYZX010000130.1 GCA_903930745.1 uncultured Chloroflexota bacterium
GAGTCCGCGAGGTCCGGCTCATAGGAGGTGCCAGGACCAAGGCGGACCAGGCCCGAGAAGACCAGGCCAACGAGGGTCCGCTCCGCGCGCGAGCGCGCAGTGACGGGCGTGATGGAGACGGGAACGCCCACGACGCCCTCGCGGTAGACGGTCTCCGGCGGCAGGCTGAACGCCGGGGTGGGCGCCTCCGGGCCACCGGACGCCTCGGGCGAGGGTGCGGCGGGTACGGCGATCACGCCTGCCAGGACGGCAAGCACGCAGACAAGCGCTGCGACGATGGCGCGATCGCGGCGGTTCACGTTCGCCGGTTCACGGGGTCCGCCCGGCGGGGTGCCGGGAAGGCTACCCCTGGGTCACGTAGAAGATCAGCGCGAAGACGACGAACAGCACCATCAGGAGGATGGTGAACTGCCACAGCCTGCGTTCGACGCCGCGGCGGCTCCGGTAGACGGCGGAGTCACCGCCGAAGGTGCCGGACAGGCCGGTTCCACGCGCCTGCAGCAGGATCGCGGCGATCAGGGCGATGGACAGGATGATCTGGCCTAGGGCCAGGATCGGATTCACGGGTGCGTCAACCTCCGAGGGTGCAACGGAGGCGGATGGTAGCAGACGCGGCCATCCGCCTCGCGCAGGGTTCGGGCGTGGCGGTCAGTCGCGTCCCAGGAGCGAGGTCCCGGTCATCCCCTCCCAGCGGGGCAGGCCCGCCAGCTCGAGGATGGTGGGAGCGACGTCCGCGAGGACGCCGTCCCGGAGGGTCCGGCCGCCGAGCGCCCGGCCAACGCCAAGGAGCGGCACGGGGTTCAGGCTGTGCTTGGTGACCGGCTTGCCCGCCGCGTCCTTCATGTCGTCCGCGTTCCCGTGGTCCGCGGTGACGAAGAGCACGGCGCCCGGTCCACCGGGATCGGCGGCCTCCACCGCGGCCACGGCATCGGCGACACGGCCGAGGCACGCGTCGATCGTGCCCAGCGCGCTGACGGTGGCGTCCCAGACGCCCGTGTGGCCCACCATGTCCGGGTTGGCATAGTTGGCGACGATGAAGTCGTACCGGCCGCTCGTGATGGCCGCGACCAGCTCGTCCGTGACGCCCTCGGCGGACATGGACGGCTGCAGGTCGTAGGTGGCCACCTTGGGCGACGGGACGAGCCTCCGCTCCTCGCCGGGCCACGCCGCCTCCACGCCACCGTTGAAGAAGTACGTGACGTGCGCGTACTTCTCCGTCTCGGCCACGTGGTACTGCGTCCAGCCGGCCTCGGAGAACGCCTGCGCGAGCGAGCGCGCCTCCTCCGGTCCGAAGGCAACCTGGACCGGCAGCCCGGACTCGTACTCGCTCATCGTGACGACGACGAGGTTGCGGGGCGCGGCCTGGCCGTCCGGGCCCGTGCGATCGAAGGCGTCGAACGCGTCGTCCGCAAGGGCGTGGGTCAGCTGGCGGGCGCGGTCCGCGCGGAAGTTGAAGTGGACGATGACGTCACCGTCACGGAGGGCGCCGTCCGTGCCGCCGATCGCGGTGGGGGCCACGAACTCGTCCGTCTCGCCGCGGGCGTAGGCCTCCTTGATGGCCGAGGTGGCGCTCGCCGACGAGCGGCCGGCACCGAAGACGATGGCGTCGTAGCCACGCTCCGTGCGCTCCCAGCGATTGTCGCGGTCCATCGCGAAGTACCGGCCGCCAACGGTGGCGATCCGGGCATCGGGGTGCGCGGCGGCGAGCCGGCCCTCGAGATCCGTCACGAAGCCCAGCGCGGAGCTGGGCGGTGTGTCCCGTCCGTCGAGCAGCGCGTGGACGCGAACCCGGGCCACGCCCATGCGGGCGGCGAGAGTCACGAGCGCCACGAGGTGCTTGTCATGGCTGTGGACGCCACCCGGACCCACGAGGCCAACGGCGTGGAGCGTGCCGGTCTGGACCGCTCGCTCGCAGGCCGCCACGAGGGCCGGGCGGGTGAAGAACGAGCCGTCCGCGATGGCGGCGTCGATGCGCGGCAGGTCCTGGAGGACCGGGCGGCCGGCGCCCAGGTTCAGGTGGCCCACCTCGCTGTTGCCCATCTGGCCCTCGGGCAGACCAACGGCGTCCTCGGACGCGCGCAGGACGCTGTGCGGGTTCTGGGCCACGAGCTGCCGCCAGTGCGGCATGGGCGTGGACGCGATCGCGTCACGGGACGGGTCCGGGCCGATGCCGAACCCGTCGAGGACGACGAGGACGATGGGACGCGGACGGGAGCCCACCGTCACGAGGCGAGGCCGCGGGCGCGGGCGGTGATCCCGGCGCGGGCCGCGATGCCGGCCATCTCGTCCGGCTTGAGCGAGGCGCCGCCGATCAGCGCGCCGTCCACGCCCGGCTCCGCGAGGAACTCGGCGATGTTGGCGGAGGTCACGGAGCCTCCGTACAGGACCGGCGTGGCCTCGGCGCCGTCGCCCCAGCCAAGGTTGCGCAGGCTGGTGCGGATGGCGTCTGCCATGGCGGCCGCATCGGCGCCGAAGGCGTTCTTGCCGGTGCCGATGGCCCAGACGGGCTCGTAGGCGATCACGATGCCGGCGGCGACGAGCGCCTGCGGGTCGCGGCCCTCGAGCGCGCCCTTGAGCTGCGTGTCCACCACCTGCTCCTGGCGGCCGGCCTCACGGTCCGCGAGGACCTCGCCAACGCACAGGATGGGGCGCAGGCCGCCGGCCACGGCACGATCAAGCTTCTTGCCGATGAGCGCATCCGTCTCGCCGAAGTAGGCGCGGCGCTCGCTGTGACCCAGGATCACCCACGTGGCGAGCCCGGCCAGCATGGGCACGGAGATCTCGCCCGTGTAGGCGCCCGCGAGCTCCTGGTGGACGTTCTGGGCGCCCACGCCCACGTCCTCGCCGGCGAGGGCATCACGCACGGACGCGAGGCTCACGTACGGCGGGCAGATGACCCGCGTGACGCCCGGCTCGCGCGTGCGGGACGCGATGGTCCGCGCCAGCTCGCCTGCGTCGGCGGGGGTGGTGTTCATCTTCCAGTTGGCGGCAATCACGATCGGTCGAGTCATGGGGCGCATGATGCCAGACGCACGCTCGTTCCCCGATCGGCCATGCGGCCCGGGACCTGCGACCGTGCGGCCCGCGGGCGGCGGCCGGTGGGCACTGCGCTGGCACGCCACAGGTCCCGTCAGGGCGTCTCCGGGGCTGCTCAGGCCTCGTGGCGGGCCAGGCCTCGTGGCGGGCTCAGGCCTCGTGGCGGGTCCGGATCCGGTGGCCCACGCCCCCGTCGTCGTGCAGGGCGAGGCGCTCCAGGCGGTCCAGCGCCCGCTGGACCGCCGACCGGTGCAGCTCCAGGCGGCCGGCGATGTCGGAGAGCGAGGCCTCAGGCGTCTCGCGCCGCGCCTCCGCGACCGCACGCACGGTTCTTGGCTGCTCGCCCAGGCGCCCGTCCGCCTCGAGCTGGTCGATCGCCGCCAGCTGACGGCCCGCCGCCGCGACGGATCGCTGGAGGTTCGCGGACTCCGCGTTGATGACGCGGTTGAGCTCGCCACGGAGCGTGCGCGAGACGCTGCGGGCCTCCAGCTCCAGGAGCGCGGCGCTGGCGCCGATGCTGCCCAGGAACGTCGCGATGGACTCCGCGCTCTTCCACGTGACCACGCCCTGGCCGCGGCGGATGCGCCAGCCGGCAGGCAGCCCCAGGTCCTCCAGGCGCGCGGCGAACGACCCAGCCTCCGCTGCGGGGACGCTGAACTCCAGGTGGGCGCGGCCGGCGGCAAGGCTGAGCGATCCGTGGGCCAGGAAGTGGCCGCGCAACCACGCGAGACGGCAGTGCTCCTGCGCCTTCGCCCAGTCCAGCGGCGGCACGCTCGGGAGGGCGAAGACCCTGCGCACGCCGGTCCCCTCCTCCGCGTGGCCGCCCAACCGGATCAGCAGGCGCGCCGTGGAGGCGTCCCGCGCATGCACGAAGAGGCCCAGCCCTGCGATCTCCGCGGCCCGATCGCAGGCGCGCGAAGGGTCAACGGC
>CAIYZX010000131.1 GCA_903930745.1 uncultured Chloroflexota bacterium
CGTTGGGTACCATTGGCCCGATGTCCACTGCAGCTTCCGCCCCCCAGATCCCGTTCAAGTCCGCCGCGGAGATCCGCTCACGCTTCGTCGAGTACTTCGCGGAGCGGGGTCACACCGTGGTGCCCTCGGCCAGCCTCGTCCCCGGTGGCGACGGCACGCTGCTGTTCACGAACAGCGGCATGGTCCAGTTCAAGGACGCCCTCACGGGCGCGGAGAAGCGGGACTATGTCCGCGCGGTGGACTACCAGCGGTGCCTCCGGGTCGCCGGCAAGCACAACGACTTCGAGGAGGTTGGCCGCACGCCGCGCCACCACACCCTCTTCGAGATGCTGGGCAACTGGAGCTTCGGCGACTACTTCAAGCGTGACGCCATCCACTGGGCCTGGGACTTCCTGACGAAGGAGATGCAGATCCCGGCGGAGCGCCTCGCCGCCACCGTCTACTCCACGGACGACTTCGCGCACGCGGTCTGGAAGGACGAGATCGGCCTCCCGCCGGAGCGCCTGGTCCGCTGGGGTGACTTCCCGGCCGGCGACGAGAAGAACTGGTGGCGCATGGCGGACGTGGGGCCGTGCGGCCCCTGCTCGGAGCTCCACTACGACCGCGGCGCCCACCTCTCCGAGGGCCCGGAGTGCGTGCCGGACCACAGCGAGCACTGCCCGCGCTGGCTGGAGGTCTGGAACCTCGTCTTCATGGAGTTCGAGCTCCACGCGGATCGCAGCCTCACGCCGCTCCCGGCGCCGGGCGTGGACACGGGCATGGGTCTTGAGCGCATCGCGTCCGTGGTCCAGGGCGTCACGTCCAACTACGACACGGACGTCTTCGCCCCCATCCACGCCAAGATGATCGAGCTGCTGGGCACGGACCCGGAGGGCTTCGAGGCCGGCCGCTTCAGCTACCAGGTGATCGCGGACCACAGCCGCGCCGTGACCTTCCTTGCAGCGGACGGCGTGCAGCCCGCCAACGAGGGCCGCGGGTACGTGATGCGCCGCATCGTGCGCCGCGCCATCCGTCACGGGCGCCTGCTCGGCCGAAAGGACCCGTTCCTGGGCGAGACCGCGAAGGTGGTCATCGACACCATGTCGGGCGCATACCCGCACCTCGCGGAGCGGCGTGATGAGGTCCTGGGCATCATCGAGCGCGAGGAGAAGCAGTTCAACCGCACGCTCGAGGCGGGCGTGGGCATCCTCGAGAACGCGCTCGCGGAGCTGACCAGCGCGGAGCGCAAGATCGGCCGCCAGGCTGACCACCTGCCCGCGGATGCGCCGGTGCTCGCGGGTGAGGTCGCCTTCCGTCTCCACGACACGTACGGCTTCCCGATCGACCTGACCGTGGAGCTCGCCGCGGAGTACGGCGTGCGCACGGACCTCGCCGGCTTCCAGGACGCCCTGGCGGAGCAGCGGGAGCGCAGCCGTGCCAACACGAAGGCCGGTCTCGCCGAGGTCGCCCTGGCCGCCCAGCGCTACCAGGACATCCTCGCCCGCACGGCCGCCACGCAGTTCCTGGGCTACGAGACCACCCTCGCCGAGGGCCGCATCACCGCGATCCTGCGCGATGGCACGGAGTACGACACGCTCGGGGCCGGGGCAGACGGCGCCAGGGCCGAGCTGGTCCTGGACCGCACGCCGTTCTACGCGGAGTCCGGCGGCCAGGTCGCGGATCTCGGCGTCCTCAACGGCCCGGACGGCTCGCTCGTCTTCGAGGTGGAGGACGTCCAGCGCGTCGCGGGCTCCCAGACGGCGGGCCTCACGGTCCACCGCGGCACGCTGCGCGGCACCGTCAAGGTGGGCGACACGCTCACGGGCGTTGTTGACGCGGATCGCCGCGCGCACACCATGCGCAACCACACCGGCACGCACCTGCTGCACCGCGCGCTGCGCAACGTGGTGGGGGAGCGGGCCCGCCAGGCGGGCTCCCTCGTGCACCCGGACTACCTGCGGTTCGACTACCCGTTCGACCGCGCGCTCACGGACGGCGAGAAGCTGGCCATCGAGCGCCAGGTCCGCCAGGCCGTGCGCGAGGATCGCGCCGTCCACGTGGAGTGGATGACCATGACCGAGGCCCAGGCCGCCGGCGCCGACGCGTTCTTCGACGAGAAGTACGGCGAGCGCGTCCGGACGATCCGGGTTGAGGGCTTCAGCCACGAGCTGTGCGGCGGCACCCACTGCCGCGCATCCGGGCAGATCGGCAATTTCGTGATCACCGCGGACCGGAGCATCGGTTCGGGGACCCGGCGCATCGAGGCCGTCACCGGTGCCGCCGCAGATCGCCTGATGGAGGAGCGGTTCGCGCTGCTCGAGCGTGCCGCGACAGCCGTCTCGGCTCGCAGCGTGGACGCCCTGGAGGAGAGGATCGGCTCGCTCCAGGACGAGCTTCGCGAGACCAAGCGCCGGCTCAAGGCGGGGGCGGCCGCCGGGGGCAGGCCGAAGCCAGGCGACATCGCGGCGCAGGCCGCAGAGGTTGCGCCCGGCGTGCTGTTCGCCGGTGCCTCGCTGGATCTCGACGGGATCGAGGCGCTGAAGGGCTTTGCGAAGGACGTGCGCGGCTCCGTGCCGTCCGGCGTCATCGCGGTCGTCCTGGACGCCGACGAGCCGGGCATCTTCGTGACCGTCAGCGACGATCTCGTTGCGCGTGGCATCGCGGCCGGTGCGCTGGTCCAGGCGGCGATGGCAGCGCTGGGCGGCAGGGGCGGCGGCCGCCCGGAGATGGCGCAGGGCAAGGGCACGCGGCGCGATGGCCTTGCGGAGGCCCTCGCCGCAGTCCGTGACGCGCTCGTGCGAGCGGCCACCGCGTGATGCGCGGCGTCGGCGCCCACAACGTGGCGGCCTGATGGCGTTCCTCCGCCGGCTCTGGGGCAGGGAGGAGTCGTCCATCCCTGCCGCCTGCACGGCGCTGGACATCGGCACGGAGTTCGCCAAGGCGCTCGTCTTCGAGATTGACGATGCCGGGCGTGGTGTGGTGCGCGGCGCGGGCCGCAAGCGCCAGGGCCTCTCGCACATGCAGTCCGGCACCGTGGCGGACATCGCCGCCGTGGTGGACAACTGTGCGGTCGCGCTCCAGGAAGCGGAGGAGATGGCCGGGTTCCGGCCCACGCAGGTGGTGATCGGCATCGCCGGCGAGCTCGTCAAGGGCTTCACCACCACGCTCACCCAGGAGCGCAGGAAGCCCGAGGCGCCCATCAACGACGCCGAGCTTGTCAAGCTCATCGAGAGCGTCCAGCGCCAGGCGCTGTCCGAGGCGGAGCGGTCCATCACCTGGGAGACCGGGCTGCCCCACGTGGACGTCCGGCTCGTGCACAGCGCAGTCGTCGGCGCCTCCATCGACGGCTACGGGCTCACGAACCCGGTGGGCTTCCAGGGCCGGCATGCCAGGATCGGCATCTTCAACGCCTTCGCGCCGCTGGTGCACCTGGGCGCCCTCCAGTCAGTGGCCAGCCAGCTGGACCTGGAGCTGCTGGAGATCGTCGCGGAGCCGTACGCGGTCGCGCGGGTGCTGGGCGCGGAGCAGGTCCGCCAGTCAGGGGCGCTCTTCGTGGACGTGGGTGGCGGCACCACGGACGTGGCGCTCGTTCGCCAGGGTGGCATCGAGGGAACCCGCATGTTCGCCCTGGGCGGCCGGGCCTTCACGAAGTCCATCGCGGATCGCATGGACCTGCCCTTCCCTCGGGCCGAGCAGCTCAAGGTGGACTACGCGCGCGGCACGCCGATGCAGGAGCGGTCGGCCGTGGGCGAGATCGTGGGCGACGACGTGGCCGTCTGGGCGGCCGGGGTGGAGCTGGTGATGGAGGAGCTGGCGGCGGGCGAGATGCTGCCGTCGCGGATCCACCTCTGCGGCGGCGGATCGCGGCTGCCGGAGATCCAGCAGGCGCTGGCGGCCGAGCGGTTCTGGAAGCGTCTGCCGTTCGCGCGCCCGCCGGAGGTGGCCATCATGGCACCGGACCAGGTGGAGACGATCAGCGACGCCACGGGCCTGCTCGTGGACCAGCAGGACGTGACGCCCCTTGGCCTGGCCTGGCAGGCGATCGAGCTGCAGTCCGGTGAGGACCCCATGGAGGCAGCGCTGCGCCGGGTCCTCCGGGCGATGAAGGTCTAGGCGGGCACCCGATGGCGGCGATCGTCTACCTGGACCCGGAGGACGAGATCACCTCTGCGGCGGCCCGCATCCGGCAGGCGCCGGACACCCGCATCGGTCTCGTGCTGCCGTTCGGGTCACGCGTGGCCACGTCGCGGATCAACTTCCGGCTGCTGGCTCGCGAGGCGCAGGCGAACGGGCGGCGGCTTGACATCGTGGCCCCTGATTCCTCGGCTCGGGCGCTGGCTGCGTCCGCCGGTCTCGCCGTCTTCGCCTCGGTGGGCGAGTACGAGGATGCGCTCAGCGTCGAGGATGCCGCAGCGGACGTTTCGGCCGCCTCTCCGAGTCGTCCGGTGACGCCGGCGCCCGCGGCCCCTGCCCAGGCCACCTCCGTGCGCTCCTCGGGACTTGCCGCATCGGCTCCAGCGGGCGCCGCCGGCGCCGTCGCGCCCGCGCCGCGATCCGTAGCGAGCCCCGCGGCGGATCCGGGCCGATCCGCGGCGCTGGACGCGGTCGTCCGCCGCAGCCGCGAGGCCCCGGTCCGGCGTCCCCCGAGAGGCGGCGGTGGCGGCGTCATCGCTGGAGCGCTGGTGCTCGTGTTC
>CAIYZX010000132.1 GCA_903930745.1 uncultured Chloroflexota bacterium
CGCACCTGCGCCGTGTCGCAGTCCCCCACCACCGCGAGCGTCGCGTTGTTGGGGGCGTAGTAGGTGGCGAAGAACTGGCGCACGTCGTCAAGCGAGGCCGCGTCAAGGTCCGCCATGGAGCCGATGGTGGGGTGGTGGTACGGGTGGCCTTCCGGGAAGAGGTGCCCCAGGAGCTTCTCCACCCACGAGCCGTACGGGCGGTTGTCGTAGGACCAGCGCTTCTCGTTCTTCACGACCTCGCGCTGGTTGTCCAGGTTCTCCTGGGAGAGCGCGTCCAGCAGCGTGCCGAGCCGGTCCGCCTCAAGCCAGAGCATCAGCTCCAGGTGGTGCGAGGGAACGGTCTGGAAGTAGTTCGTCCGGTCCAGCCAGGTGGTCCCGTTGGGGACGCCGCCCAGGCCCTGCACGATGCCGATGTGCTCCGCCTTGCCCACGTGGCGGGAGCCCTGGAACATCACGTGCTCGAAGAGGTGGGCGAAGCCGGTCTTGCCCTCAACCTCGTGCTTGGAGCCCACGTTGTACCAGATGTGGGTGGCGGCGATGGGCGCCAGGTGATCCTCGGCGACGATCAGGCGCAGGCCGTTGGCGAGGCGCTCGTCGGTGAAGTTGACGACCGGGACGGGCATGCGGGGCGACACCTCGACAGGACGGGAAGTGCCCCGATTGTAGGGTGTTCGCCCTCGTTCCCGTGGCGGCCGTCCCGCCGGGGCGTCCTCAGATGGGGAGCAGCGCGAGAACCACGGACGGGACCACTGCGAGCAGGAACGAATCACGGGTCATCCGGGCCACCGCCGCCATGTCCGCGCGGTGGGCGGCCTCGTCGTCGACCGTGCCAAGGCCGGCGTGCGAGTCGCCGAAGTTGCGCTTGCGGCTCACCGCGTAGCCCGCGCAGAAGCGGCGACGGGCCTGCAGCCAGGAGAAGAAGCCTCCCCACATCGGGAACAGGACGATGAGGCGGAACGCGATCGGCGTGGACATCGCCACCGCAAGCCCGAACACGACGGCCGCGACGACGAACGACGCGATCGCGAAGAGACGGCGCTGGCGGATCTCCCATGGGCCGATGTTGCATGCGCCGGCGACATAGCCGTCGTCGGGGAGGAAGGCGATGGGCTGGATGGGGGTGGTCACGCTGGTCTGGCTCCTGGCGGGCGGGGTTCCTGCCTGTTGTTCGCCGGGCGGACCCTCGTTGGATGGGCCTCCGGCGCGTGTTCGTGCGGGCGCGAGTATCCTGCGCCGCGATGATGCACCTCGCGCCCCTCCGTCATCTCGTCCGCACGCTCGTCGCCATGCCCGCCGCGGCCCTCGTGGCTGCCCTTGTCGCGCCATCGGCCACCATCGGCCACGCGGACCTCGTGAGCGCGGATCCCGCGCAGGGTGCTCGCCTGGAGGCGCCGCCCTCCACCATCACGCTGACGTTCGCCGAGGCGCTGGACGCCACGAAGTCGTCCTTCAAGGTCGTCAACGCCGAAGGCACGGTGGTGGCACGGGGTGCCGTGGCGGCAGAGGCTCCGGCGACCATGACGGCTACGGGCCTCGCCCTTGAGCCGGGGGCCTACGCGATCCGCTGGACGGCCGGGGCGGACGACGGCCACCTCGAGCGCGGCACCACGCACTTCACCGTGCTCGCCCCCACTCCCGCCCCGGCCACCCCGGCGCCGGTCACGCCTGGGCCGTCCACCGCGACGTCCGACACGCCGGCGCCTGTCACCGCGGCACCCGCCACCGACTCCCCGGCCCCGGCGGCGTCCGCCCCTGCCGCCGCGCCCACGCAGGCACCGGCCACGGATCCCGCGGCGGCCGCGAGCACGGGCGACGTGCTGCTGCCCATCCTGGCCGCCCTCGTGGTCCTGGGCGTGATCGGCGTCCTCGTCCTGCGGCGGAGCCGCGCCGCCTGATGCGCCGGGTGCGTCACGCCCGCGCAGCGGGCATTGCCGTCATCCTGCTGCTTGGTGGCGCTGCGACGTCCCCCGTTGGCGCCCACGGGCTCTCGCAGGTCTACCAGAGCCCCCTCCCGCTCGCGGTGTACCTGGTGGGGGCAGGCCTCACGGTCGCCCTCTCCTTCGCCTTCATCCTGGCCCGCGATCTCCGCGCGGTGGAGCCGCCGATCCGGCCCGGCGCCACCGTCCCGGGGATCGCCCGGGTCACCCTCCGGGTCATCGGCCTCTTCGGCTGGGCATGGATCATGGTGCAGGGCATCGCCGGCGGATCCTCGGACGCCTCGGTCGCCGGCCTCTTCCTCTGGGTCTACGGCTGGGTGGGCCTGGCGATGGTCTCGGCGCTCGTCTTCCCCGCCTGGGAGTGGCTGGACCCGTTCGCCACGCTCTTCGACATGGGCGCGTTCATCATCCGCCGCCTGGGCATCCGCCCCTGGGCGCCAGCTCCCCTGCCCGCCGGGGCGCGCCACTGGCCGGCGTTCGCGGGCATGGTCTTCTTCACCTGGCTTGAGCTCGTTGCCGTCCCGGGCGCGCAGACGCTCGCGGTTGTCCTCGGCGGCTACACCGTCATGACCCTGGCGCTCATGGCGCAGTTCGGCCGCGACACGTGGCGGACCCAGGGCGAGACCTTCACCGTCTGGTTCCGGACGCTGAACCGGCTGGCGCCCCTCGGCGTCCCCGGGGCACGTGACGGCACGCTCGTCCGGCGCAGCTTCGGCTCCGGGCTGCTGGACGCCGCGTGGACCACGCCGGTCATCGGGCTCGTGGCGGTGGGCACGGGCGGGATCATCTTCGACGGCATCAGCCAGACCATCCCCTTCGCCGCCGTCTTCGGTGCCCCACAGCTGCTGGCGAAGTCCGCGCTCCTGCTGGGCTGGCTGGCCATGGTCAGCGGCCTGGCGCTGCTCGTGGGGCGGACGGTGAGTCCTGGCGCCATCGGCGCGGGGCTGCTGCCCATCTCGGTGGGCTACCTCGTGGCGCACTACCTGACCTACCTGCTGATCGACGGCCAGCGGATCGTGATCGCCGTCTCGGACCCGCTCCAGCAGGGCGCGGATCTCCTCGGGACCGCGTTCTACGAGCCGCAGGCCGGGTGGCTGCCGCCGGGACTCGTCTGGACCGCGCAGCTCGTGGCGGTGGTCGGCGGGCACATGCTGGGCGCCTGGGCCGGGCACGTGACCGCGCAGCGCGACATGGACGGTGCGCAGGTGACGGGCCGGAGCCATGGGGCGAGGACGGGCGCAAACGGGCACCCGAATGGCCATGCGAACGGGCACCCGAATGGCAACGGCGCCAAGCAGGCCCGCGACATCCGCCACCGCCGCATCCACGAGCCGGCGCCCATCCTGAGCCGCAACGTGCGCGCCCGCGAGATCCCCCTCGCGATCGTGATGGTGGCCCTGACCACGCTCACGCTCTGGTCCCTTGGCCAGGCGATCGTGGTGGAGCCCGCCGAAGGCACCCGTCCGGATGCGATCGCGCTGATCGGCCGGTAGGCCGGCGGTTCAGCCGGCGGGTCAGTCCGCGGAGGCGGTGATCTCCGCGAGGAACGGTGCCAGCAGGGTCTCCAGCTCGCCGCGGGTCTTGCGGAAGGCGGCGAGGCGCTCCTCGTCCGTGCCCTCGGTGCGCGACGGGTCCACGAGGCCCCAGTGGAGCGAGCGGCGGGCACCCGGGAAGACCGGACACGCATCGCGGGCGCTGTCGCAAACCGTGATGACGTAGTCCCAGGGCTCAGCGAGGAACTCCGTCAGCACCTTGCTGCGGGCGCCGGACCAGTCGATCCCAACCTCCGCCAGCGCCCGCACGGCGTACGGGTTCACGCGGGTCTGCTCCGTGCCCGCGGAGCGGACATGGACGCGATCACCGCCAAGGTGCGCGAGGAGACCCTCCGCCAGCTGCGACCGGGCGCTGTTGTGCGTGCACAGGAACAGGACGCGAACATGATCGGTGGTCACGGGCGAGGCGCCTCCTAGGGGCGAAGGCGCCGCATGGGGACGCCCTTGTCACGACAGACGGTGGTGAACTCGATGGACTCCCCCACCGCGGCCTGCGCCACGGACCGGGGTACCGGCGTCCAGCCAAGACGCGGGAACCATGCCTCCGCGGTCTCGGTGATCAGGTAGAGGTCGTCCATGCCCTCGGCCGCCGCAAGGCGCTCCGCCTCCTCCACCACGGCACGGCCCACGCCCAGCCCGCGGGCGGCCGGCGCCACCACCACGGACCGGAGCAGGCCCGCTGACCCGAAGCGCTCCAGGGCGGCGGCGCCCACCACGGCCCCTGCGGCATCCCGGGCCACAACGCCCAACGAGGCGACCGCATCGGCGGCCCCGTCGAGGGGAAGATCGGCGGCGGACAGGAGCGCCTCCACCGCGGGCACATCGGCCCCGGAGGCGCGCTCCAGGCGCATGGACGAGCCCGTCATCAGCAGCAGCCCGACCCGCCGCAGCAGCCGCCGCCCTCGTCGTTGGTGATCGGCAGGTCCATCAGGCGGATCCTCGGCCTGGCGGGGAGCGGCGCCGCATCGGCCCCGGCGGCAGCACCGGCGGCCGGCTTCACGGCGCGGATGATGCAGCTGGTCATGCCCGGCGCCACCTCGTGGCTGGGCGTGATCTCCACGTCGCCAAGCCCCGCTGCGATGAGCCCGGAACGGAACTCCGACACCGAGAGCGCCCCGGCGATGCAGCCCGCGTACGAGCCGCGCTCCGCCCGCTCCCCGGCGCTCAGGGCGTCATCCGCCACGATGTCGCTGACGCCCATCCGGCCGCCCGGGCGCAGCACGCGCGCGATCTCCGCGAAGACCGCCGACTTGTCCGCGGCGAGATTGATGACGCAGTTGCTGATCACCACGTCGATGGAGCCCGCCGGCAGCGGAATGGCCTCGATGTGGCCCTTGAGGAACTCCACGTTCATGGCGCCGGCCTCCGCCTTGTTGCGGAGCGCGAGGGCCAGCATCTCGTCCGTCATGTCCAGCCCGAACGCGCGTCCGGTGGGGCCAACGCGGCGCGCGGAGAGCAGGACGTCGATGCCGCCGCCGGAGCCCAGGTCCAGGACGCGCTCACCCTCGCGCAGGTCCGCCACCGCGATGGGGTTCCCACAGCCCAGCGAGGCGAGGACCGCGGCATCCGGCAGCTCGTCGCGCTCCAGCGCGGAGTAGACCTCGGGGCCGATGGCCTGGTTGTCGCCCGCGCAGCAGGAGCCCTCGGCGGCCTGGATGGCGGCGGCCGCGTAGTGCGCGCGGACCTCCTCGTGGATCGTCTCGGTGGTCATCGGGTGCTCCTGGTCGGGCTCTGGTGTCTTGGGTGGATCTTGCCTTCCTATATCGACATGTGTCAATGTACCCAACGTCATGAAGCGCCTGACCGATCCCGATGCCCTGCTCCTCCAGGGCGCCGCGGACCCCACCCGCCTCTCCATCCTGCGCCAGCTCGCGGGGGGCGACGAGGTGTGCGCCTGCAACCTGACCGCCTGCTGTGACGTGGCACAGCCCACGGTGAGCCACCACCTCAAGGTCCTGCGGGACACGGGCTGGGTCAC
>CAIYZX010000133.1 GCA_903930745.1 uncultured Chloroflexota bacterium
CGTCGTTGACCGCCCCGCCGGCGGCACCTTCTCCCGCGGCCTGCGGTCGCTTGCCGAGGAGGACCTTCCCGCCGGCGAGGTCACCGTCCGCGTCGCGTGGTCCGGGGTCAACTTCAAGGACGGGCTGTGCGCACGGGAGGATGGCCGCGTCGCTCGGTCCTACCCGCTGGTGCCCGGCATCGACCTTGCGGGCACGGTTGCGGCCTCCACGGACCCCGCATTCCCCGTGGGCATGGAGGTGCTCGCGAACGGATTCGACATCGGCACGGGCCGGCACGGCGGCTACGCGGAGTACGCCCGGATTCCGTCCGGGTACGTGGTGCCCATGCCGGCGGGGATGACGGCGCGCCAGGCGATGGCCATCGGAACGGCCGGGTTCACGGCCGCGATGAGCGTGGCCGCCCTCGAGCAGCGGGGCCTGGCGCCCGCGGATGGGCCCGTGCTGGTGACCGGCGCCTCGGGCGGCGTTGGGTCCGCGGCCGTGCTGATCCTGGTGGCACGCGGCTACGAGGTCTGGGCGGCAACCGGCAAGGCGGACGAGGCGGAGCGGCTCCTGGCGGCGGGTGCGGCCGGGACCCTGACGCGCGACGAGGTCACCGCCCCGGGCCGGCCGCTGGACTCGTCACGCTGGGCCGGTGCCGTGGACACCGTGGGCACGGCCACGCTCCCATACGCCCTGCGCACGCTGAAGCTGGGCGCGGCAGTGGCGTCGTCAGGAAACGCCTCCGGGGCGGAGCTCTCCACCACCGTCTTCCCGTTCATCCTGCGCGGCAACGCGCTGCTGGGCATGGACTCGGCGAACATGGCCATCGGCCCGCGACGCGCGCTCTGGGAGCGGCTGGCCACGGACCTTGCGCCGGCCGGCCTGGACTCGAGGACCACGGAGGTGGACCTGGACACGCTGGAGCCCGCGCTCGATGCCATCCACGCAGGCCAGGCGCGCGGCCGCTGGGTGGTCCGCGTCACCGGCTAAGACCTCGGCCAACCCGAAGAGCCAGGCTCAGGCCGTAGGCCCCCAGTCCGGACCTGCACTGCGCTCCGGCATCTGCCCCTGCTCGTGCCGGGTGACCATGCCCTCCGCCCGGATGGCGATCGCCACGAGCAGCGTTCCCCAGACGACGGTCAGGGCGCCCTGTGCCACCTGCCACACCAGTGCCGTTTGAAGGCGCTCCAGGTTCTGCGCGTCCACCAGTGCGTTGTTGATCACTGGCGTGACGAAGAGCACGAGCAGGTGGCAGGACCACCAGGTGAACAGCAGGATCCTTGAGAACCGGCCGGTGGGGGCCAGCCGGTCAAGCGCGTCACCAAGGATTTGAATGGGGATGAACCACGTGGCGACAGGGACAAACCACCAGCCGATCGCCTCGCGCGGACTCCGCTTCGTCCTGCCCAGTCCCAGCGAGGGCAGGCCATCCACGAGCCGCGACAGCCAGGCCACGAGCACCACGACCGTTGACATCCGGAGCACGAGCGCAACGAGTGCGATGGCGCGCCAGGCCCCATCGAGCAGCAGCGTCCGTTGCGTGATCGGGGCACCGGCAGCGATGTCCGGGAGCTCCAAGAGGATCGAGGCACCCGCTACGGCGCACAGCGCCCAGGCAAGGGCGGTGAGGCCGGCGACCAAGGCGACGACCATGGTGCGCGTCCGGGTCCCCCGGTACGGCCCAGGCGCCCATGTGCCGTTGTCGGCCCCCGGGGCGCTCGGTCCGGCCGGCACGGGCGCTCCCGCCAGCGTGACCGGGTGAACGGGCCGGTGCCCTGTCTGGTAGGCGGCCTGGCCGCTGGCCCACAGCCCCACCGGCCGGTCGTCATCCGTGACGGGAGCCGTCGCCGGTTCGGTGGCCTCGCGCGCGGACGCGTCGTCCATGGTGTCCCTCCAATCGCACCCGAGCCGCTCGCGAGCGCCTGCGGTGAGGATAGGGGCGCGCAGCCTGTCGCGGCGAGGCCGCGTGGCGTCAGCCGAGATCGCCGCGGAGCTGGGCGAGGGCGCGCTCCAGGGGCTCCCGCGCGGAGGCGGCGGGGAACGGGGCGACCGCGAGCGCCGACTCCACGTCCAGGGCACCCTCGTGAACGCGACGGGCGAGGGCCACAAGGTCATGGAGCTCCGCCGCCTGGCGCGCCACGAAAGCTCGGCCCGCATGCTCGCCGTGTCCCGGGACCACCACGCTTCGCTCCGAGAGGAGCCCCAGGATCGCATCGGCCGTCGCCGGCCATTCCAGCGGGTAGCCGTCGCCGAAGAAGGGGACCGCGCCGTTCTCCAGCAGGTCCCCGGCACACAGGAGGTCCGCGTCCGGGACCCGGATCACGATGTCGTTGTCCGTGTGGCCACGCCCGAGATACGCGAGCTCCACGGTGCGCCCGCCGGAACCCAGTGCCAGCGAGGCGGTGCTGGCGAAGACGTGCTCCGGGGGATCGGGCTCCACCTCGGCGAGTCCCTCGGCGAGATCCGGGTAGTCCCGCATCGCCCAGGCCCGCTGGGCCTCGAAGCCGGTGGTGAGCATCGGGACGCACCGCTCGTGACCCCAGACGGCGGCCGGCCGGAAGATGGCGTTGCCAAAGGCATGGTCGAAGTGGCCGTGCGTGTTGACCACGACACGGACGGGTGGCACGCGGAGCGCAGCCAGGTCCGCGACGATCTCCCGGGCGTGCTCCGGCGTGGACCGCGTGTCAACGAGCAGCGTCTCGTCCGCGCCCAGGACGGCGACGATGTTCTGGTCGAAGGCCCGATAGCGACGGACGAGGACGCCATCGGCGACCTCCATCCAGCGAGTGGTGGTGGACATGCGCGGATGCTAACCGGCGACGGCCCTGACGGCGTACGCTCTGGCGCACGAGGGGAACGCTCCGAAACTCACAACCTGGAGGAACCGGTGACAGACGCCGCCACCACCGCCACGCCCGCGGCCGCCGCGCCGTCGCCTGCCCTTGGGACCCACCGCATGGCGGACGGGACCATCCTGCGGACCCTGCACTGGCCACCCACGGGCGAGCCCTGGGCGGTGGTCCTCGTGGTGCACGGACTGGGCGAGCACGGGGGGCGGTACGAGACCGTGGCCGAGGCCATGACCGGTGCCGGCATCGACACCTGGGCGTACGACCACCGCGGCAACGGCGGTTCCGGTGGACCGCGCAACTGGGTGGAGCGCTGGTCCATCCTCCACGACGACCTGCAGGCGCGGCTTGAGGCCACGCGCGCCGCGGCTCCCGGTCTGCCGGTGGTCATGTACGGCCACTCCATGGGCGGCCTCATCGCCACGGGCTACGTCCTTTCCGGGAAGGATCGGCCGCTGCCGGACCTCCTGGTCCTGTCCGCGCCGGGCCTTGAGTCCACGCTGCCCCAGTGGAAGAAGACGCTGGCCGCCACGTTGTCCGGGATCCTGCCGCGGATGAAGATCGTCAACGGGCTCCCCGAGGGCGGCCTCTCGCGCGATCCCGAAGTGTCCCGCAAGGCGGACGCGGACCCGCTCTGCTCCAACAGCTCCACGGTCCGATTCGGCCACGAGGCGTTCTCCGAGCAGGCCCGCCTGCGCGTGCTGCTGCCCACCATCGACGCGATGCCGGTCCCCACGTACGTCCTCCACGGCGCCGCGGATCCCATCGTTCCCGCGGCATCCACGGAGGCGCTGGGCCGCAAGAAGGGCGTCACCCGCAGGCTCCACGAGGGCCTGCGCCACGAGTGCCACCACGAGCCGGAGCACGAGGCGGTCCTCGCCGAGGTGGTGGCCTGGATCCGCGCCAACGTCCCGTCCGCACCGCAGGTGTAGACTCCCGGCACAACTTCACATCCGCCTCCGGGGAGCGCCTCGTGCGCTGAGAGTGTGGCCAAGGCCACAGACCCGCGGAACCTGATCCGGTTCGTACCGGTGTAGGAAGCAGGCCCGCTCGAGTCAGACGCCGTCCCCGGCCCCCGGAGACGGCGTTCGTGTGCTCGAGGAACCGCAGACCCGTGTCGTCATCGCTCCGCCGCCCCGCCACCGTCGCCGCCCTGCTGGCGCTCTCCGTGCTTGCCTCCGCCTGCGGTGGAAGCGTCGCGACGCCTGCCCCCACGGAGGCCGTGGCAACCGCGGCCACCGTCCCCTCGGCGACGCCTGCCCCCGCGACGCCGACCGAAGCGCCCGCCACCCCCGCCCCAGGGCCCGTGACCGTGCGCCTTGCGCTGGACTGGACGCCGAACACGAACCACACCGGCTTCTACGTGGCGGACCAGGAGGGCTGGTACGCCGATGCCGGCGTGAAGCTTGAGGTCCTCCCGTACGGCGGAACGGCACCCGAGGCCGTCCTCGCCGCGCACCAGGCGGAGTGCGGCATCTCCTTCCAGGACTCGCTGACCTTCGCTGCGGCCGCCGGCGCGCCCGTGGTGTCCGTGATGGCCATCCTCCAGCACACGGCACAGGAGATCGCGGTCCTGGACAGCTCCTCGATCGAGCGGCCGAAGCAGCTGGACGGCAAGACGTACGCGGGCTTCGGCTACCCCAACGAGGTGCCCACGCTGCAGAGCGTCATCCGGGCCGACGGCGGCACGGGCGAGTTCGACTCCGTGATGCTGGACACCGCCGCCTACGAGGCGCTCTACAGCAGGCGCGCGGACTTCGTGATCACGTTCACGGCCTGGGAGGGGATCGAGGCCGGGCAGCGGGGCATCGGTCTGCGCACCTTCAAGTTCACGGACTACGGCTTCCCTGACTTCTACCAGGTGGTCCTCGCGTGCGACCGCGAATGGCTGGACCGTGACCCCGTCACCGCCAAGGCGTTCGTCGCCGCGACGGTCAAGGGCTTCGAGTACGCCACCACGAACCCGCAGGACGCCGCCGCGAAGCTCATCGCCGCCAACCCGGGCGTCTTCGACGCGAACCCCGCGCTCGCGGAGCAGTCCGCGGTGTACATGGCCACACAGGGCCTGCTGGTGGACGCCGCCGGCAAGGTGGGGACGCAGACCCTGGACGAGTGGACCGGCTACTCCAAGTTCCTGTACGAGCAGGGGCTGCTGACGGACGCCTCCGGCAACGCGCTGACCGCCGCGCCGGACTACGCGTCGCTGTTCACGAACGACGTCCTCCCGTAGGCCCCGGCGCGGACCCGAGCCACCGATGCGCGCACGCCTGCCCGCCCTGGCGCTCCTCGCGGCGATCCTCGTCGCGTGGGAGGTGTACGTGCGCGCGGCGAACGTGGAGCCGGTGGTCCTGCCCGCGCCATCGCGGATCGTGGGCGCCCTCGTCCAGTTCCGCGCGGACGCGCTGAAGCACACGATCCCCACGCTCATCGAGACCGTGCTGGGGTTCGTGGTGGCCGTGGCGCTCGCCGTGGCTGCGGCGGCCGCGATGGACCGGGCACCGGGCATCCGCCGGGCGGTGGAGCCGCTCCTCGTGGTCTCGCAGACCATCCCGGTGGTGGCGCTCGCGCCGCTCTTCCTGCTCTGGTTCGGCTTCGGCCTGGCGCCCAAGGTGGTCGTGGTGGTTCTCGTGACCTTCTTCCCCATCGTGGTGGCGCTGCTGGACGGCCTGCGTTCGGCCCCGCCCGCCGCATCGGACCTGCTCCGCTCCTACGGCGCCACGGACGGACAGGCGTTCCGCAAGCTCCGCTGGCCATCGGCCCTGCCCTCGTTCTTCACCGGCCTGCGGATCTCCGTGGTGTACGCGGTGATTGGCGCCGTCTTCGGGGAGTACGTGGGCGCCCGCGAGGGCCTGGGCATCTGGATGCAGCTCTCGCAGAACAGCTTCCGCACGGACCTCGTCTTTGCCGCCATCCTCGTCACGTCCGTGCTCTCGCTCGCGCTCTACTGGCTGGTGGGGCTGCTTCGCCGCCTCGCGATCCCGTGGGCACCGGGCGTCCGCCGGGAGCCGTATCTCGAGGACCAGCCCTTCGCGTAGGCACCCGAACGCCGGAGAGCAAGCGGCGCAACGCAACCCCGCGCCGGGCGCACGCGTGCGATCATCCGCCCACTCGCGAACCCCGCGCCCAGACGCCCCACACGCCCCGCAGCACTGGAGAGGTGACGCACCGTGGCCGACAGCCGCACGATCGTGTTCTTCCCGGAAGGCGCCTACGGGCCCACGAACAACTGCGTCGGCATCGGCAACGTCCTCAAGGCGCGCGGGCACCGCGTGGTCTTCATCGTGGAGGAGTCGTTCGCCGGCAACCTGGAGGCCAAGGGCTTCGAGGAGCGCCTGATGCGCCTGGGCCCGCCCCCCGCGGAGCCGGAGGTCCCGGGCCAGTTCTGGATCGACTTCATCCGCGACACGGCACCGGTCTTCCAGAAGCCCACGATCGAGCAGCTGGGCGAGTTCATCGCCCCCACGTTCCAGGCGCTGATCGACGGCGCGAAGTACGTCCATCCACGCCTCCAGGAGATCATCGACGAGCTGGCGCCGGACACGATCGTGGAGGACAACGTCGTCAGCTTCCCCACGATCATGACCACCGGCAGGCCGTGGGTCCGGATCGTCTCCTGCAACCCGGCGGAGCTGAAGGATCCCCTCGTGGCGCCGTTCTCGTCCGGCTACCCGGCGGCGGACCGGAGCGCCTGGCCGGCGTTCCTTGACGAGGTGCGGCGGACCCACGGCGACATGTGGAACGACTTCGACGCGTTCTGCCGTGAGGTTGGCGCCGGCGGCCTCGCGTGGGGCCCCAACGGCCCGGACTTCATGCACGAGTCGCCGTACCTCAACCTGTACTCGTACCCGCGTGAGGCGGACTACTCGCGCGCCGAGGCGCTGGCCCCCACGTGGCACCAGCTGGACTCCACGGTGCGCGCGGCGGATACCACCTGGGCGCTGCCGGAGCACCTGGCCAACCGCCCGGGCAAGCTGATCTACCTCTCGCTGGGCTCGCTGGGCTCCGCGGACGTGGGCCTGATGCAGCGCCTCGTGGACGTGCTGGGCCGGACGGAGCACCGCGTCATCGTCTCCAAGGGCCCGCTCGCGGACGAGATCACGCTCCACGACAACATGACGGGCGAGGGGTTCCTGCCCCAGCCGGCGATCCTCCCGCAGGTGGACCTCGTGATCACGCACGGTGGCAACAACACCGTCGTGGAGTCCTTCCACCACGGGAAGCCCATGGTGGTGCTGCCCCTCTTCTGGGACCAGGTGGACAACGCGCAGCGGGTCCACGAGACGGGCTTCGGGCGCCGGCTCTCCACCTACGGGTTCCGCGATGAGGAGCTGACGGGTGCCGTGGACGAGCTGCTGGCCGATGACGTGCTTGCCGCGCGGCTGGCCGCGGTGTCCGCGCGGATGCAGGCGACGGACGGGACCCGGCGTGCGGCCGAGCTCATCGAGCAGGTGGCCCTCACGGGCGCCCCGGTGACCCGGTAGTGGTGCGGCAGGTGAGCGGGCGCCGGAGCGGGACCGGCCGATGACGATGCCTGACGAGAACCCGAGCGCGCGCCTGCGGGACCTCCTCTTCGCGGACCTGGCGCCGGGCCGTGCCGCTGAGGTGTTCGCGCGCGGCGGGGCTGCCACGGCGTTCATCGTGGACCTGGCGAGGGCCGCGTCGGTGGGCGACGCGCCCGCGGCGCTGCGGGCCATCTCGGTCACGCCGCCCGCGGAGCAGGAGACGCGCCTCTTCGCCCAGGCGTGGCACCTCGCGCGCCTCGCGGGCGTTGATCCCGGTTCTGCATCCCGGCGGGTCCTGGGCGTGATCGTGGACATGCACACGGACGAGGGCCTGGACACGCTCGCAGGGTTCCTGGACGGGTCCGCGCGGTACCTGAACTACAGCGGCGCGGGCGTGGTCTGGGAGGCGCCCGATGCCGAGGTGCGCCGGCGCGTGGACGATCTCCTGCTCGCGGGCGAAGAGGTCCTGCGGCTCACGGAGCCCATTGAGCCGCCCCGTCCCGCGGCCCCCGGTCACGGCGGGGCCATGATCTCCGTCATCACCCCCGGGGGCATCCACGTTGGGGCGGGCTCCGTCTACCACCTCTCCAATGACTCGCACGGCGGGCCGGTGATCTCGGCCGCGGGCAACCTCCTCGCCCTCCTCGTGGAGCGCTCGATGGCCGGCCAGGGCTGAGGGAGCACGTGCATCCCGGGGCCGGCGATGACCGGATCCTGCCCCTGACGAGGCTGGTGGCCGTGGTGGTCACGCCCATCCTGCTTGTGGCGTTCGCCATCCTGTACGTGCGCAACGACCTGGCGGAAGCGGTCTTCGCCTGGTCGATCAAGCCCAGGCTTGGCGCCATGCTCCTGGGGTCGGCGTATGCCGGCGGGGTCGTCTACTTCGCCTCGCTCCTTGCGGCGCGGCAATGGCACAGGGTTGCCCTGGGGATCCCTGCGGTGGCCACGTTCGCCGGCCTGCTGCTCGTGACCACGCTGCTCCACCTTGACCTCTTCAGGTTTGACCGGGTCACCGGGTGGGTATGGACCATCGTGTACGTGGTTGCGCCGCCGCTGGTGCTCCTCGCCTGGTGGCGAAACCGGGCCACGGACCCGGGTCCCCAGCTGGGCGACGCCAGGGTGGATCCCCGTCTCGTGCGGGTGCTGCTCGTGGCCGGCATCGGCGCGATCTGTCTCGCGGCGATCCTGTACACCGCGCCGGAGCTGGTTGCCGGGAGCTGGCCGTGGCATCTCACGCCGCTCGCCGCCCGGGTGCTGGCCCCCATGCTCTGCCTTCCGGGCATCATCGCGATCAGGATCGCCCGTGATGGCCGGCGGTCCTCGCTCGCCCAGCCGCTGACGGCCCAGGCGGCATCGATCGTGCTCATGCTGGGTGCGCTCGTGGCGCGCTCGACCGATCTCACCGGGCCGCCCGCCGCGGTGATCGCCGCGTGGCTGGTCCTGGGCGGGTCCCTGGCCGGCACCGTGGCGATCCTGGTCTGGGCGCGAAGAGCCGCGAAGGCCTGAGCCGCCGGCCGCCCGCGGCCCCCGGCCCGCCATTCACGCCTGCATGGCCTTCGCCCCTGACCTGCAGAGCTGGCCACCGGATCGGCCAACTGGGCGGCGAGCGACGTGGGCTGGGCGCCGATCTCATTCGGTCGTGAATGGGCGGCTCCGGCGGGCGGTCACCCGTCGCGCGGGGTGGTTTCGGCTGGCAGCGGACCGCCCTGCTGGCGCACAATCGCCGACGAAGCAACGAGGCCGCCCCCTGTGAGGGGAGCGCCGCCGCGGAGCACCATCGCAGGCCAATCGAGTGACGGAGACGCTGCACCCCGTGAAGACGTACCAGCAGTTCATCGGCGGCCAGTGGGTTGACTCGGCGTCCGGTGAGACGCAGCCCGTTGAGAACCCCGCGGTCTACGAGACCATCGCCCACGTCCCGGCGTCCGGGCAGGAGGATGTCAACCGCGCCGTTGACGCCGCCAGCGCGGCGTTCGAGGAGTGGAGCCTCACCACCCCGCAGACGCGCAGCCTCGCGCTGCTCAAGGTGGCAGACCTCCTGGACGCCAACGCGGACGAGATCGGCCGCCTCGAGAGCCTCCAGACGGGCAAGCCGGTCCAGGCCGCCATCGACGAGATGGGTGTTGCCAGCGACCTCTTCCGTTTCTTCGCCGGCGCCGCGCGCGTCATGGACGGCCTTGCGGTCAGCGAGTTCGTGGACGGCAAGACCAGCATGATCCGCCGTGACCCGGTGGGCGTGGTCGCCTCCATCGCGCCGTGGAACTACCCGCTGTACATGGCCGCCTGGAAGCTGGGCCCGGCGCTCGCCACGGGCAACACCTGCGTCCTCAAGCCCGCCAGCCGCACCCCGCTCTCCGCGCTCAAGTTCGCCGAGGTGGTCAGCGAGGCCCTCCCGGCCGGCGTCCTCAACGTGATCACGGGCTCCGGCGGCAGGATGGGCGACCTCCTCGTGGGCCACCCCAAGGTCCGCATGGTCTCCATCACGGGTGACACGGCAACCGGCAAGCACATCGCCGAGGTCGCCGCCGGCACCGTCAAGCGGCTCCACCTGGAGCTCGGCGGCAAGGCCCCGGTCATCGTCTACGACGACGCGGACCTTGAGCTCGTCGCGGACACCCTCCGCTTCGCCGGCTACTGGAACAGCGGCCAGGACTGCACCGCGGCCTGCCGCGTCATCGCCGGCCCCGGCATCTACGACAACCTGGTTGCCGCCCTGGGCGATCGCGTGGGCACCATCAAGTACGGCAATCCGCTGGAGCATGACGACCTGGACATCGGGTCTCTGATCGGCAGGTTCCAGGCGGACAAGGTTGAGCAGATGGTGAACACCGCAGTCGCGGCGGGCGCCGAGGTGGTCGTGGGCGGCAAGCGCCCGTCGGACAACGGCGCCTACTTCGTGCCCACCGTCCTCGCGAACCCGGACCAGCGGTCCGAGATCGTGCAGGAGGAGGTCTTCGGCCCGGTGGTCACCGTCCAGCGCTTCACGGACGAGGACCAGGCGGTGGCCTGGGCCAACGACGTCAAGTACGGCCTGGCGTCCTCGGTCTTCTCCGGCTCCTTCGCCAAGGC
>CAIYZX010000134.1 GCA_903930745.1 uncultured Chloroflexota bacterium
ACGATCTTGCTGCGGCCCGTGAAGGCGCGCGCCACGCGCATCGCGTGCATCGTGGCCTCCGTCCCGGAGACCGTCATGCGGGCCTTGCCCACCCACGGGTTGAGCTCCTTGACGAGCTCCATCGCCTGGACCTCGTCCTCGCTGGTGAGCGAGAAGGAGACGCCGCGGCGCATGCGCTCGTTGACATAGTCGTCAACACGCTCGTCCGCGTGGCCCAGGATCACCGGGCCGTAGCCCATCCGCAGGTCGATGTACTCGTTGCCGTCGATGTCCCAGACCTTGCCGCCCTTGCCGCGATCGACGTAGATCGTCCTCTCGCCCCAGGCACGGAAGTTGGAGTCCGTTCCGCCCGGGAGCGTCCGCAGGGCCCGCCGATACATGGCGAGCTGCTTCTCGCGGGCGAGCGTGGGCGCGGGGCGGGTAACGGGTTCGGCGGTCATGATGCCTCCTGGCTTCCACCCCACAGCGCCATTGGGGCGCCACCACCGGGGACGGGCGGTGTGCAGGGCCCGCCGGCCACGCGCCCCGGCCCCCTCCAGCCAGGTCAAGCGTTGCGAGCGGTGCAACAGATGCGCGGATCGTGCCACAGCGGCCCAGTGGCCGTCAACACGGATTTCGGCCAATATCCTGCGTAGGGGTTCGAATATCGAAGCAATTCTGGCGAAATGGGTCCCCATTCGCGTACATTTCGCAGACCATGCCTCTCCGTCACGACGCCCCGGACACCGTCAACGGCCGCCCTGCAGGGGGCTCCTTCTGGTTCACCACCGGCAACCCCGGACCCCGCCGCACACCCCTCCGGGGGCGGCATCGGGCGGATGTCGCGGTGATCGGGGCGGGCTTCACGGGGCTCTGGACGGCGCTCGCGCTCCTCGAATCGGATCCGTCGCTCCGCGTCGTGGTCCTGGAGGCGGCGGTGGTGGGCCACGGCGCGTCCGGCCGCAACGGCGGCTTCTGCGCCTCCTCGCTCACCCACGGGCTCCAGAACGGGCTGCTCCACTTCCCCGAGGAGGTGGACCTGCTTGAGGCGGAGGGCGTCCGCAACCTCGCGGAGCTGGTCTCCTTCGTGCGGTCCGAGGGGATCGACGCGGAGCTGGAGGAGACCGGCACCCTGGACGCCGCCGTGGCTCCGCACCACGTGGGCGAGCTGGAGGCGTACGCGGAGCTGGCGGATCGCCACGGCGTCCCCGTGCAGCTGCTCTCGCGGGACGAGATGCAGGCCGCCGTCCACTCCCCCACCTTCCTCGCCGGCATCCGCGGCGGCGCGGAGCGGAACGTCATGGTCAACCCGGCGAAGCTGGCCTGGGGCCTTGCGGCGGCGGCCGAGCGCCGGGGCGCGCACATCCACGAGGGCTCCCGTGTCACGGGCCTGCGGCGGCGCGCGGGCGCAGTTGACGTCGTGGTGGACGGCGGTGGCGTGGTGACCGCCTCGCAGGTGCTCGTGGGCACCTCCGCGTACAGCGCCTGGATGGCGCGCCTCACCACGGCCTTCGTGCCCATCTACGACTACGTGCTCATGACGGAGCCGCTCACGGACGCCCAGCGGGACGCCATCGGCTGGGAGGGCCGCGAGGGCCTGGGTGACGCCGGCCACCAGTTCCACTACAGCCGCTGGTCCGCGGACAACCGGATCCTGTGGGGCGGCTATGACGCCATCTACCACCCTGGCAATGCGGTGGTCCCGGCCCACGACCGGCGCGATGCCACCTTCGAGACGCTGGCCCGCCAGTTCACCGAGACGTTCCCGCAGCTGCGGGGCATCCGCTTCAGCCACGCCTGGGGCGGCGCCATCGACACCACCACCCGCTTCACCGTCTCCTTCGGCGAGGCGCTTGGCGGCCGCGTCCACTACGCGCTGGGGTACACCGGCCTGGGCGTGGGCTCGTCCCGCTGGGCGGCGGGCGTGCTGCGCGACCGCGTGCTGCGCCCGGACTCGGAGCTGCTGCGGCTCCGCTTCACCAACTCGCGGCCCATGCCCATCCCGCCGGAGCCTGTCCGGACACCGGCGGTGGAGATGATGCGGCGCGCGGTCATCGCCCAGGACGCGAACGAGGGCCGGGGCGGCTGGTTCGTCCGCGCGATGGACGCGATCGGGATCGGGTTCGACAGCTAGGCCGTCGGCGGCCAAGCCGTCGGCACGCTATGCCGTCGCCGGCGCCACCCAACCCGGGAGCTCGCGGGCCAGCGTCGCCAGCGGCAGCGACCCGTGGCCGATCACCGCGTCATGGAACGCCCGCAGGTCGAAGCGATCGCCATCACGAGCCTCCAGCTCGCGGCGCAGCCGCCGGATCTCGCGCATGCCCAGCATGTACGTGAGCGCCTGGCCCGGCCACGCGATGTAGCGGTCCGTCTCGATCTGGGCGTCCGTGGCGGACAGTCCCGTGGCGAGGAGCCAGTCGATGGACTGCTGGCGCGTCCAGCCCAGGCCGTGCATGCCGCTGTCCACGATGAGCCGTGACGCCCGCCACGCCTGCGCGTCCAGCATGCCCAGGCGCTCCCCGGCGTTCCGGTACAGGCCCAGCTCGTCCGCGAGGCGCTCGCTGTAGAGGCCCCAGCCCTCCACGTACGCCCCGCCCACCATGCGGGCGCCCAGGCGACGGAAGCTGTTGAGGTTCGGGTGCTCCATCTCCAGGGCGATCTGGAAGTGGTGGCCCGGCGTGGCCTCGTGGTACGTGGTGGAGGCCAGCTTGGAGTAGAGCCGGCTGGGCAGGTCGTACGAGTTCACGTAGTAGATGCCCGGTCGGGATCCATCGAGGGCCGGCGGGTAGTAGAAGGCGAAGGCCATCACCTTCTCGCGGTACTCCTCCACCGGCTGGACGATGTTGCCCGCGCGCGGCAGGCGGCCGAAGACCGTGGGGGCGATGGCGAGCGCGCGCTCGATGTCCTCCGTGGCCCGCGCCACGAGCGCCTCCTTGGAGGCCGGCTGGTTGGCCGCGTCCGCCGCGAGGGCCGCACGGTACGCCGCCACGTCGTCGCCGAAGCCCTCGGCACGCGCGATGGCCCGCCGCTCCTCGTCGATGGCCGCAAGCTCGTCCAGGCCCACCTGGTGCACGTCCGCGGGCGCGATGTCCAGCGACGTCCACTGGCGGATGGCGAAGCGGTACATCTCCTCGCCGTCCTTGGCGCTGCACAGGCCCGGCAGCTCACGGGAGACCGGCAGGGCCTCGTCGCGGAGCATCGCGAGGTAGCGCTCGTCCGCCGGCCGGACCACGTCCCGCACCACGGCGGCGATCCGCTCGCGGTCCGCCTCGGACGGGACCTTGGACATCGTCACGAGCACGCTCTGCTCGAGCGGCGTGGCGAGCTGCGCCTCCATGAGGCCGATGGCCTTCTCCACCACGATCCGCGCCGGCGTGTGACCTGCGGCCAGCGCCTCGCGGGCGACCTCGATGTGCTGCGCCATGTACGTCGCATACGCGTTGAGGCGGGCGAGCCAGGCCTCGAGCCCCTCCGGGGTGCCGGACGGCTGGAAGACGGCGAGCTGGCCCAGCGTGGCCTGCGGGCCCTCCATGTGGTCGATGGCGCGGAAGTGGTGGTAGCCGAGCGCCTCGCCCTGCGCCGTGAGGTCTGCGACGGTGTGGATGATGTCGCGGGTGATCCGGTCCTCGAGGCCCACCTCGGCCTCCGGGACGGTGTCGCACTCCGCAGCGGCGGCCTGCAGCACATCCAGTACGGCGGCACGGCCGGCGGCGCTGACGTCGTCGAGGCGGGCGTCGAACTCCGTGTTGCCGGGGGCGTAGACGGTCATCGCCGTGGGCTGGAGCGCGAGGATGCGGTCCCACAGGGCGTTGGCGATGGCGTCGATGCGAGAGGGAGCGGTGGTCACCTGGGCACTCCGATTCGGGCGGCGGGG
>CAIYZX010000135.1 GCA_903930745.1 uncultured Chloroflexota bacterium
CCGAAGCCGCCCAGCGCGGCGATCACGCCGATGACCGCCGGGTCCAGGCCCAGCACGGACGTGGCGAGCAGCATCCACGTGGTGCCGAAGATGCCCCACATGGCGGCGAGGCCCATCGTCCCGGCGACGGTGCCGCGCAGGACTGCGTCGGCGTTGACCACCCGGATGCCCTCCGCGATCTCGTGGAGGACCGGCTCGCGGTCCTCCACGGGCGGCGGCGGCGGCTCCTTGGTGCGGATGGAGCCCACGAACACGGCGGAGACCACGAACGAGATCGCGTCCAGGGCGATGGCGACGGGTGCGGTGAGGAGGCTGACGAGGAAGCCCGAGAGGCCGAAGGCGGCGAACTCCATGGATGCCGAGGTGGCGGTGAGCGCCCCGTTGGCGCGGACCAGGTCCTCGCGGGGCACGATGGTGGGCAGGTAGGCGCGGTCCGCCACGTCGAAGAACGTGGTGAGCACGGCCGCGATGGCGATCACGACGAACAGGTGGGGGAGCGTGAGCCAGCCGCCCAGCGCGGCCACGGGCACGGAGCCGAGGACCACGGCTCGCCCGAGGTCCGCCCAGATCATCACCGGCCGCCTGCGCAGGCGGTCAACCCAGGCGCCCGCAACGAAGCCGAAGAGCAGGGCGGCGACCAGCTCCATGGAGCGCAGGACGGCCACGTCCGCCGGGCCCGCCCCGAGGACCAGGATCGCGGTGAGCGGGATGGCCATGCGCGTGATGAACGACCCGAAGACGGACACCGTCGCCGCGCTCCAGAGGCGGACGAACGCGCCGTTGCGTCGCAGCGGGGCGCCCGGTACCGCGTCGTGCGCGGGAAAACCCGGATCGAGGAGGGGGTCGGCGGTCATCGCGCGAGGGTACCTCCACCTCCGTTGCCGGGGGAGGTGGGGGCGCCCGGTGGGACCATGTCGTACACTCGACCCGTCCAGGTGTCGCCAGAACCCGCGCACCGCCCGCCGGTCACACCGCGCGGCCTGTCAGCACCGACACACAGAAGGTCCGCGCCACCGCATGTTCAACAATCTCTCAGAGCGTCTCCGCACCACCCTCGCCGGCCTCACCGGCCGTGGCCGCGTGACGGAGGCGGACGTGGACGTCGCGATGCGCGAGGTGCGCCTGGCGCTGCTCGAGGCGGACGTCAACTTCAAGGTCGTCAAGGAGTTCGTGGCGCGCGTCCGCGAGCGGGCCATCGGCGCGGAGATCCTGTCCAGCCTCACCGCGGGCCAGCAGGTCGTCAAGATCGTCCACGAGGAGCTGACCTCGCTCCTCTCCGCCGGTGACCGGGCGTTCAAGCCCTGGGGCCACCCGGCCGTGATCATGCTCGTGGGCCTCCAGGGCTCCGGCAAGACCACCACGTCCGCGAAGCTCGCGAAGCACATCGTCAAGATGGGGCGGGCACCGCTCCTCGTGGCCGCGGACCCGTACCGTCCCGCCGCCGCGGACCAGCTCGAGACGCTGGGCAAGAGCCTCGGCATCGCCGTCTACCGCGCCCCCGCCGGCACGCCCACGGTGGACATCGCCCGCCAGGGCATCGACCACGCGAAGCGCATCGGACGCGACACGATCATCCTGGACACCGCGGGCCGCCTCACCATCGACGAGGCGCTGATGGACGAGATCCGGACGATCGGCGAGGCCACGAAGCCCGTGGAGACGCTGCTCGTCGTGGACGCGATGACCGGCCAGGAGGCCGTCACCGTGGCCCAGGGCTTCGCCGCCACGGTGGGCATCACCGGCCTGATCATGACCAAGATCGATGGCGATGCCCGCGGCGGCGCCGCGCTCTCCATCGGGTCCGTCACGGGCATCCCCATCAAGTTCCTGGGCACCGGCGAGAAGACGGACGCCCTGGAGGTCTTCCACCCGGACCGGCTCGCCGGCCGGATCCTGGGCATGGGCGACGTGATGACGCTCGTGGAGCGCGCCCAGGACGCCTTCGACGAG
>CAIYZX010000136.1 GCA_903930745.1 uncultured Chloroflexota bacterium
CGGACGGCCGTGGCGCTGGGGCATCACGGACGTGGCGCTGGGCGTGGCCGGGATGCTGGCGAACGAGGACCTGCGCGGCGAGCCCGATGCCGATGGCCGCGTCATGCGCACCACCATCCGGGCCGTGGCGGACGAGATCGCATCGGCCGCGGAGCTGGCGCTGGGGAAGACCGCGGGCCGGCCCGTGGCGCTGGTCCGGGGTGCCAACCCGCCGCGCGGCGAGGGCACCGTCCGCGAGACGCTGATCCCGGCCGCGAACGACCTCTTCCGCTAGGCGCGCGCCCCGCGCCGCCGTCGCCGGGGCTTCGGCCGCCCGGTCCCGGCTCAGGCGTGGAGACGGGCCCGCCGCAGGTCCGGCACGAACGCGAAGATCGCCGCGGTCGCCACCATGCCGCCGCCCATGATCAGGAGCACGGGGCCGCCGCCGATGGCGTCCAGGCCCGCGCCCGCGATGATCGCGCCCACCGGCATCAGGCCAACGGAGAACGTGCGCGCGGTGGCGCCCACGCGCCCCAGCAGCGCGTCCGGCGAGAGCAGCGTGCGCAGCGAGATGTACGAGACCATCACGAACGCCGAGGCGACGCCCGCGACGAAGGCCGCCGCCGCCATGACCGGCGCGCCGGCGCCCACGGAGACCACCAGCGTGCTACCGGTGATGGCCTGGCCGACGAGCATCGTCCGTCCCACGGCCCGCGGCGCGACCCGAGCCACGAGGAGCGAGCCCGAGAGCGCGCCCACGGAGAACGCGGAGAGCACGAGGCCCACCACCTCGGAGCCCATCGCGCGGTCCTTGGTGATGTAGAAGATCAGCCCGGACGTGAGGCCCGCGAGCAGGATCTGGGTGACGGTCCAGAAGACGATGACCCAGCGCAGCGCGGTGTGGCCGGCGACAAACGCGAGGCCCTCGCGGATGTCCGCCACGATGTGCGTGGGCTCGCTCCGCTCCCCGGCGCGCAGGGACCGCCGGACCAGGAGCAGCGCCGAGGCCGAGATCACGAACGAGACGGCGTCGAGTGCGATGGTGGGCCCGGGGCCGATGAGGGCGGACAGGACGCCTGCCATGGCGGGGCCGGCGATCCAGCCGATGTTGAAGATGGCCTCGAACAGCGCACTGGCGCGCGGCACCTGCGGCCGGCCCACGAGCCCCGGCACCGCGGCGGTGTAGGCGGAGAGCCAGAGCACGCGCAGCGCATTGATGGGGAACGTGACGAGGAGGATCACGGCCATGGTGGGGCCGCCCAGCCACGCCGAGATGGGGATGAGCGCGGTGAGGAGCGCCCGCCCGAGGTCCGCCCAGAACATCATCTTCCGGCGATCCCAGCGGTCTGCGAAGGCGCCGGCGGGCAGGCCCACGATGAGATCCGGCAGCGTGCCCAGGACGCCCACGATGCCCATCGCGAAGCCGGAGCCGGTGAGCGCCAGGACCAGCAGCGGCATCGCCGTGTTGGAGATGGAGTCGCCGAAGGAGCTGATGGACTGGCCGATGAGCACGGACAGGAAGTCGCGATTGCGCGCCAGCGGCTCCTGCGCCACCTCGTCCGCGCCGGCGGGCGTGACGGGCGCTGCGGCGGGCGCCACGGTCAGCGGCCGCTCCTCCACGCCGGTGGGACCGGCGAGGACGTGATCGGCATGGGTGGGTGCGGGTGACAGGGTGGGATCGGGCACGTGCGGAGCCTACCGTCTCGGGCGGAATCCGGCTCCGCGACATCCGTCGCGAGCATACCCCCCGGGGGTATCGCAGGCGCGTGATAGGATCGCCGGGTCAACCGTGCACGCAGGACCCAATACCCACCCATGACCGACTCGAACGACACGACCGCCGCCAGCCCGCTCGGCTCCATGTCCATCAACTTCGGCGGGGGTGCCGGCGCAACCGGCGGCCTCGGCGGCTTCGGCGGGATCTCGTTCGTCTCCACCCCGGACGAGACCCCGGAGGCGGCGGCCGTCACGATGCCCGCTGGCGGGCGCACGGACACCAGGGTCCTGGTCATCGGCTCCGGCCCGGCCGGCCTCACCGCCGCCATCTACGCGGCGCGCGCCAATCTTGAGCCCATCGTGCTCGCGGGCTCCGCGCCCGGCGGCCAGCTGATGCTCACCAGCGAGATCGAGAACTTCCCGGGCTTCCCGGAGGGCATCGACGGCCCGGACCTCATGGGCCGGTTCCGCGCCCAGGCGGAGCGCTTCGGCACCGTCATGGTGGACGTGGACGTGGAGCGCGTGGACCTCTCGTCCCGCCCGTTCCGCGCCTGGGCCCGCGGCGTGGAGTACCGCGGCGACACGCTGATCATCGCCACCGGAGCGTCCGCCCTCTGGCTGAACCTTGAGTCCGAGCAGCGGCTGCGCGGCCGCGGCGTCTCGGCCTGCGCCACCTGCGACGGGTTCTTCTTCCGCGAGAAGGAGATCGC
>CAIYZX010000137.1 GCA_903930745.1 uncultured Chloroflexota bacterium
GCTCCTCCTGGTGATCACGCTTGGCGCGGCGCTCGTGCTGCCGCTGCCGGGCGGCCCTGGTGTCGCCGCGTCATCGCTGGCAGGTCCCGGAGACCGCTTCCTGGACCTTGATGGGACGGCCACCCGCATCACCGAGGACGGCCCGGCCAACGGCCCCGCCGTGGTGCTCGTCCATGGCTTCGGCGGCTCCGTGTACTCCTGGCGCTTCACGCGCACCGCTCTGGCCCAGGCGGGCTACCACGTGCTGGCGCTGGACCTGCGGGGCTTCGGGCTCTCCGCGAAGGCACTTGACGCGGACTACTCGCATGGGGCGCAGGCCCGCCTTGTCCTCGAGGCGATGGACGCCGTGGGCATGCGCTCCGCCGTGCTGGTGGGCCACTCGATGGGCGGCAACGTGGTGGCCCACGTGGCGCAGCTGGCACCGGACCGGGTCCGCGCGCTCATCCTGGTTGACGCGGCCGTCGTCCCGCCCACGACCGGGGCGTCGCCCATGGCAACCGTGAGCTCCGCGCTGCTGCAGGTTCCGCCCGTCCGCAGGATCGTCCAGTTCGGCATGCGGCTGGCGCTGGGCGGCGGGACGCTGGAGTCCATGCTGCGCTCCGCCTACGCGGACCCGGCCTTCCCCACCGTTGCGGACGTGGCGGCGTATGGCACGGCCCAGCAGGTTGCGGACTGGGACCTCGCGCTGGTGGGCATCGTCCGCGATGCCGGCCGCAACGCGCTGGAGCAGCCCGTGGCCTCATTGGGTGACGGCCGCCCCGTGCTGGTGGCATGGGGCGAGCGCGATCCCTGGATCCCCCTGGCCACCGGCGAGGCGCTGCGGGACGCGATCCCGGGAACGCAATGGCTGGAGATCGCGGGCGCCGGCCACCTGCCGATGGAGGAGGGCCGCGACGCCTTCGAGCAGGGGCTCCTGGCGTTCCTGGAGGCACTGCCGCAGCCCTGACGCACGCGGTCAGGCGAGACCGGCACGCTCCGCGCCGTGGACGGCGGCCCCGATGGACCCGGCCCAAGTCCCCAGCTCCGCCAGCTCGATGCGCACGTCATCAAGGGACGTCATCCGGACCCGGCGGCGCAGCTCCGCCATCAGCGGGTCGAAGAGCGGCGCGCCGGCCTGGGCAACCCCGCCACCGATGACCACCACGTCCGGCGCGATCACCGTGATCATGTTCGCGATGCCGACGGCCAGGTAGCGGCCGATCTCCGCCAATCCCGCGATCGCGCGCGCGCCGCCGGCCTGGGCCGCGGCCACGGCCTCCGGCACGTCCGCCGTCCCACACGCGGCTGCGATCCGGTCCGCCCGGGCATATGCCTCGAGGCAGCCGTTGCTGCCACAGCCGCACGGCGGTCCGTCCGGGTCAATGACCTGGTGGCCGATCTCGCCGGCCGTCCCGTCGTGCCCCTGGTGCACGCGGCCGTCCACGGCGATCACCCCGCCCACGCCGGTGCCCAGCGTCATGCCCACCATGGAGGCGGCACCGCGGCCCGCGCCAAGCCGCAGCTCCGCGAGCCCGAACGCCCTCGCGTCGTTGATCAACGCGACCGGCAGACCCGTCGCGGCCGAGATGGGCGCCGCGACCGGGTGGCCGGCCCACGGCCCAGGGAGGTTCACGAGGAAGCGCACGGAACCGGCGAGCGGGTCATACAGCCCGGGCACGCCGATGCCAACGCTGGCCAGCGGGCCCCAGGTGGCCGCGGCGGCGCGAACCACGTCCGTCATCTGCGCGACGACCGCCGCGGGAACGCCGGCCGGATCGCCGTCCGTGCGCGTGGGCACGCTGTCCTGGGCGACCACGCTCCAGGCTCCAGCATCGTGGCCCACCACGGTCCACTTGAGGTTGGTGGCTCCAAGGTCAATGCCAAGGTGCCGCGTGCCGGCCACGACCGCCCGGCCGCTAGTAGCCGGTGCCCGCGTCCGGGGCGGGTGCCGCGGCGGCCTCGGCAGCCTGGCCGGCCTTGCGGGCTCGGAAGTCCAGGATGATCGTCTCCGTGGCAGTGGCGCCGATGCGCGTCACGCCCAGGTTCATCACGTCGATCAGCGCGTCCAGCGTGCGCACGCCGCCCGCGGCCTTGACCGCGACGTGCGGGCTGGTGTTGGCGCGCATCAGGCGCAGGTCGTCATGGGTGGCACCGGAC
>CAIYZX010000138.1 GCA_903930745.1 uncultured Chloroflexota bacterium
CGGTGGCGTCCGGGACCGCGGCGCGGCGGCGGCCGGCGTCCAGGTCGCCCAGGATGGACGCCGGGGTTGACGCCTCGGAGCCCTCGGCGGAAGCGGCGGCTGCGGCAGCCCCCGTCACGCGGCCACCCCGGCGGCCATCGACAGCGTCTCGGTCTCGGCCATCTCGGTCATCGTGGTCCCGCCCAGGAGCCCCAGCTCGTCCAGGATCCCGGTGAGGCGGGCGCGCGGCCCCTCGGTCAGCGGCAGCATCGGCTGGCGCAGCGCATCGGTCTCCAGGAGGCCCATCGCCAGCATTCCGGCCTTCACCGGCACCGGGTTGGGGGCGCCCTGGAAGTTGCCGCGCATGAGCGGCAGCAGGCGGTTGTGGATCCGCTGGGCCTCGGCGACGTCGCCCGCGTGCCACGCGTGGCAGAGCGCGCTCATCTCGCCCGGGACCTGGTTGCTGGCCACGGAGATCACGCCCTCGCCGCCCATCGCCATGAGGGCGAGCGTGGCCGCGTCGTCGCCGGAGAGGACCGCCACGTCGCGCGGGCGGTCGCGGCAGATGACCGCGATCTGCTCGATGTTGGCGCTGGCCTCCTTGACGCCCACCACGTTGGGATGGTCCGTGAGGCGCAGGAACGTGTCCGCCTCAACGTTGGCGCCGGTGCGGCCGGGGACGTTGTAGACCACGATGGGCAGGCCGCCCTCGTCCGCGATGGCGCGGAAGTGGGCCTCCAGCATGCGCTGGTCCGGGCGGTTGTAGTACGGGGTCACGATGAGCGCGGCATCCGCACCCAGCTCCGCGGCGCGGCGGGTGGCCTCGATGGTGGCGCGGGTGTCGTTGGTGCCGGTGCCCGCGATGACCGGGATCCGGTGGCCGGACGGGCGGCTGTTCACGGTCTCAACGGCGATGCGGATGCAGGCCTCGCGCTCCTCGGTGGACAGCGTGGGCGACTCGCCGGTGGTGCCAACCGGGACCAGGCCGTCGATGCCGGCGAGGACCTGCCAGGCCACCAGGCGGCGGTAGGCGGCCTCGTCGAACTCGCCGGTGGCGGTGAACGGGGTCACGAGGGCGGTGAAGGCGCCGCGGAGGCGGGGGTAGGTGTAGGCGCTGTTGCGGGTGATGCGAGCCATCTCGAGTGTCTCCAGGGGTGGTGGCGCCTCGCGGCGCGGAAGGGGTCGAAAGGGGTCAGGTGGGGGTGGGCCCGGGGGCCCGGCGCTTGGCGTCGTCGGTCATCGCTCGCTCACGCAGGCACCGCCTCCGCGGCGGGAGTGGCAGCCAGGAGGCTGTCCACCACGGCGTCGAAGGGGTGGAGGCCGGCCTCCCGGTCCTCCGCCATCAGCCAGCGGGCGGCGGCCAGGGCCCCGTCCGCGTAGCCGGTCCGGTCACGGGCGGCGAGCCGCAGCTCCACCGTCTCGCCGGGGCCGTCAAAGGTGACGAGGTGGGTGCCCGGGGCCACGCCCGCGCGGATCCCAACGACCTCGAGGGCCGGGCGGGGATCGTCCGCGGCGGCGTCCGGGCCGGCCCAGCGGGGATCGGCGGCAACGACGCGGCGCGCCAGGTGGCGGGCGGTGCCAGACGGCCGATCGGCCTTGCCGCGGCGGTGCCACTCCACGATGGAGGGCTCGAAGCCGCCGGCGCGGCCGTACATCGCGGCGGCCTGCTCCACGAGGCGCAGGAAGATCGCGGCGCCCAGGGCGAGGTTGGGGGCCACGACGGCGGCCGCGTCATGCTCCAGGAGGAGCTGGCGGACGCGGGGCAGGTCCGCGTCCCAGGCGGAGGTGCCGATGACGAAGCGGCGATTGCCGGCGGCCAGGGCGTCCGCGAGGTTGGCGGCGACCGCGTGACCCACGCTGGTCTCCATCACCACGTCCGCGAGCGGAGCGGCGGGGCGGGTGCCATCCTGCGCCGGACGGCCCATGATGCCCGTGGACCAGCCGGCGGCCGTGGCGGCCTGCGCGATGGCGCCGCCGAGTCGTCCTGCGCCGATGATGAGGAGCTGCATGTCCGTGGATCTCCGTGTCGTGGTTCGCGGTGCTGGTGGAGGTGCTGGGTGGGAGTGCCGCGTCCGCTTCCGGAGGTCCTGACAAACACAAAGGCCGCGATCACCGTCCTGGTGTTCGCGGCCCCTTCGTCGCCTCCGGTCCTGGAGGCTTCAGGTTCGTCGCTTGCGCGCCGTCAGAGCCCCAGGGTCCGAGTCTTCCGACTGGACCGCCAAGGCTTCTTCTTCGAGTCGAAGAG
>CAIYZX010000139.1 GCA_903930745.1 uncultured Chloroflexota bacterium
ATCTCCATGCTGGGCTCGGACGCCCAGATTCTCGCGGGCCTGGAGGCCGGGGCGGACGACTACCTCACAAAGCCGCTCTCCGGGCCGGTGCTGCTCGCCAAGGTGCGTGTCGCGCTGCGGCGCGCGGATGCATCCCTGTTGACAACGGAGGCACCCATCGAGGTTGGCGGTCTCCGGCTGGACCCAACCGGTCACACGCTGACCCGCGGCGGCGAGCCGGTGGCGCTCACCCGCACGGAGCTCGCGGTCGTGGAGTACCTGATGCGCAACGCCGGCCGCATCGTGTCGCCGGCGCAGATCCTGTCCGCGGTCTGGGGCGAGGCGTACGAGCTGGAGAACGAGGTCCTGCGGACGGCCGTGAAGCGCGTGCGACGCAAGCTGGGCGATGATTCGCGCCAGGCGGAGCTGATTCGCACCCACGTGGGCCTGGGCTACAGCATCGGCTACGGCGGATAGACGACCCCGTTCGAGGAGCGGGCGCGACCCTACGGCAGATGCCGTAGGCGCCGTAGGACCACGGTCCTACGCAACGGCCGTGAACCGATACGGCAGATTGCCGACTTTCGTGGACCCCCCTGCCAACTCAGGGCAAACCCCGATACCGGCCCCGCGTGATGGCGTTGATACCTGACACAGCCCCAGCACTGTCGGCCCGTATGGCGGTGCGTCGGCACAAGCGAGGACTGCATCTCGGCCATGCATCTCAACGTCAGAGCCAAGCTCCTGGGATCCTCGGCGATCCTGATCGTCTTCATGCTGGCGATCGGACTCCTGTCCATCGTCAACCTGGGGACATCCAACGACCTCGCCGGCAAGATCACGGACAAGGTCGCGAACCCGCTGGCAGACCTGGGTGTCGCGCGCGCCAAGTTCAACGAGAACCGCGCGTTCCTCAACAACTACATGCTGGAGGCGGACGAGGCGACGCAGCTCGAGATCATCGCCAAGTGGGAGGCGAACGACGCCCTCATCACCGAGAAGATGGCCGCCATCAAGGCCACGCTCGTGACCGACGAGGGCAAGGCCGTGTACGCCGAGCTCGAGACCGCGCTCGCCGCCTACGACACCGCCCGCAACGAGGTGGTCGCGGTTGAGCGGGCGAGTGGCCGCGATGCGTCCTACCAGGTGAACAAGGAGAAGGCCGTTCCGGCCGCCAAGACCGCGGCCGAGGACTTCCAGAAGCTCTTCGACATGAAGGTGCAGATCGGCGAGGACACCCAGGCCGAGGTCACCGCCTCGTACGAGAGCAGCCGGCTGATCACGATCGTGGTGCTGCTCCTTGCGATGATCATCGGCTTCGCCCTCTCCTTCTACATCAGCTCCGCCATCGTGAAGGGCGTGAAGAAGGTCCAGGACACGCTCGAGACGCTGGCCGGCAAGGACGCAGCGTCCCTGGCCGAGGCCATGGGCCGCCTCCAGGACAACGACCTCACGTACGCGGTGAGCGTCGTGACCCCGGCGATCGACAAGTACGGCACCGACGAGATCGGCAAGACCGCCGAGTACACCAACATCATGCGCAACAAGGTGGTCGCGGCCATCGAGGCGTACAACGCGGCCCGCGAGGGACTCGCCGGCACCATCACCGAGGTCCAGGAGGCCGCGGACGCGGTGTCCCGC
>CAIYZX010000140.1 GCA_903930745.1 uncultured Chloroflexota bacterium
CGCCGCGGGTTCGGCGATCCGGTGGCCCGCGCCCTTGGCGTGGCTGCAGGTGGCACCTGCATACCGGTCGCCGGCTTCGGCCATCTCGGCCTCAACCGCCCGGTGCAGGTCCGCCACGAGCGCGGTGAGCTGGACGAGGCGCTCCGGGTCCAGGCGGGCGAAGGCACCTGCCATCAGGTCGCTCTTCGCAAGCTCCGCCTCGTCCACGAGGTCAAGCCCGGCCTGGGTGGGGCGGACGAGAACCACGCGGCGATCGTCTGGGACACGGACGCGCTCCACGAGGCCGCGCTCCTCCATGCGGTCGATGACGCCCGTGGCGGACGACATGGACGCATCAAGGATCTCGGCCAGGCGGCCCATGGGCATGGCATCGTGGTGGCGCAGCAGCGTGAGCACGTGGAAGTGCGTCATGCTGATGCCCAGCCTGACGAGGCGCTGCGAGCCCGCGCAGCGCAGCGAGCCAACGGCATGCGCCAGGGCCGCAACCGCCTCCCCGGCGGCAGCCTGACGCGCCGAAGCCTCGTCGTTGGTTTGGGTGGGGACGATGTTTCGCATCGGGTGAAGTATTTACGTGAGATGAACCGTCCTGTCAAATGGACGGTGCCGGATCGCGGTGGCTGAGTGGAGGAATCGCGCGTGCGCTTCGCGCTCATGACGGAGCCCCAGATGGGGCTGACGTACGCAGACCAGCTGGCGATCGCCCGGCGGGCCGAGGCCGCGGGCTTCTCCGGCTTCTTCCGCTCGGACCACTACGAGAGCTTCCCGGGGCGATCCGATGCGCCCACCACGGACGCCTGGGCGGTCCTCGCCGGCCTCGCGCGCGAGACGGAGCGGATCACCCTGGGCACGCTCGTGACCCCGGTGACGTTCCGGAACCCCGGCAACCTCGCCAAGGTGGTGGTCACCGTGGACGAGATGAGCGGCGGGCGCATCGAGCTGGGCCTGGGCGCCGGCTGGCACGCGGACGAGCATCGCCGGCACGGGTTCCCGTTCGGGGAGATCGGGGAGCGGGCGGACCGCCTGGAGGAGACGCTGGCCATCGTCCGCGGGCTCTGGGAGGAGCCGGACGGCTGGTCCTACCTCGGCACGCACTACGCGGTGGAGGACTCCTTCTTCCGGCCCAAGCCGGGCGTGGTTGGCGGGCGTGCGGGCGGGCGGCCCCGGATCATCACGGGTGGCCAGGGCTCACCGCGCGGGTTCCGGATCGCGGCGCGCTGGGCGGACGAGTTCAACCTGTCCTCCGCTGGGCCCGCGCTCGTCTCGGAGAAGCTGGCGGCGCTGGACGAGGCGTGCCTGGCGATCGGCCGAGCCCCGGAGACCCTCGCGCGGTCCGCGATGGTTGGCGTGCTGGTGGGCCGGGACCGGGCGGAGCTGGCGGCCCGCGAGGCGGCGCTGGCGCAGGCGTTCGGCGACAGCTCGGAGGACTTCGGCGCGTGGATGGCCGCCCGGCGCGGCCGCTGGATCTACGGGACGCCGGACGAGGCGCGCGCCCAGCTGGAGGCGTTCGCTGCCACGGGTCTCGGGCGCCTGATGTTCCAGGACTTCATCGCCACGGACCTGGACATGATCGACCTGCTGGGCGAGATCGCCCGCGGCTGATCTACGGCAGAAGTCGTCAGGCCGTTGGCGATCCAAGGCGAGCGCGGGCCGCATCGGTGACGTCCTCGTCCTCAAGCGGGTCCCACGCGAGCTCGCGCAGGCGGTGCTCCGACCCGGGTGACCACGCCACGGTTTGCGCCGCCGCCCTGCGGGCTGTCCCCTCGCAGTCCCACAGGCATTCCCACGCCAGGGTGTCACCGAACGTGGGGTCCGCGATGCTCATCGCCTCGACCAGGTGGCCGCGGCAGCAGGAGGGCGTGTACGTCCGGTAGATGACGTCGAAGCCA
>CAIYZX010000141.1 GCA_903930745.1 uncultured Chloroflexota bacterium
CTCCGCAGCACCGGCGTGTCGCCCGGACGGCACGCCTCCAACGTGACCTATGTACCGCGGCGCGGGGCCATGGGAGGGTAACGCGCGCGCCGGATCATCCCCGATCCTGTCCCCATCGTCCCGCAAGGGGTGGTCACGCGTCCCGAACCCTTCCATCTGCGAGGTTCCGTTGCATCCCATCGTCGAGCGAGAGCAGCTCTCCCCGAACGTCGTCCGTCTCGTCCTCGAGGCCCCCCGGATCGCCAAGGTCCGCCGCCCCGGCCAGTTCGTCATCGTCCGCAAGGGCCCGGGCTCCGAGCGCATCCCGCTGACCATCGCGGACAACGATCCCGAGACCGGCCTGATCACGCTCATGATCCAGGCCATCGGCGCCTCCACCACGGAGCTCACCAATCTCCAGGTGGGCGACACCATCCAGGACGTCGCCGGCCCCCTGGGCGCGGAGACGCACCTCATCCCGGCCGGCCACGCAGTCTGCGTCGGCGGCGGCGTGGGCACCGCGGTGCTCCTTCCCATCGTCAGGGCCCTGTCCGAGAAGGGCGTCCACGTGACGTCCGTCATCGGCGGCCGCAGCAGGGAATGGGTCATCCTGGAGAAGGAGCTGCGGGCCTGCGGCGACGTGGTCGTCTGCACGGACGACGGCTCGTACGGCCGGCACGGCTTCGTGACCCAGGCCCTCAAGGACCTGCTGGACGCGGGCGGCGTTGACGCCGTCTACGCCATCGGCCCGGTGCCCATGATGCGTGCCGTGTCCGAGATGACCCAGCCGTTCGGCGTCGCCACCACCGTCTCGCTCAACGCGATCATGGTGGACGGCACGGGCATGTGCGGCGGCTGCCGCGTCACCATCGGCGGCGAGACCAAGTACGCCTGCGTGGACGGCCCCGAGTTCGACGCGCACAAGGTCAACTTCCAGGAGCTGGCAGACCGGCTCACCACCTACCGCTCCTTCGAGCAGGCCGCCCTGCAGAAGCAGAAGGACGACGAGGCCAAGGGCGCCTGCGCCACGACGGAGATTCGGGCATGAGCGAGCAGCAGGAGAGCGCGACCGAGGCCGCAGTGAAGGCCCCGCTCTCCAACAAGGAGCGGATGACCATCGGCCGCGTCCACATGCCGGAGCAGCAGGGCGAGGTCCGCGCGCACAACTTCGACGAGGTCAACCTTGGCCTCACCTGCCAGCTGGCCATGATGGAGGCGGAGCGCTGCATCCAGTGCCCCAAGCCCTTCTGCGTGGACGGCTGCCCGGTCCGGGTCAACATCCCGCGCTTCATCAAGTTCCTGCGTGACGGCGACATCGCGTCGGCTGCGGAGAGCCTCCTGGGCGACAACGCGCTGCCGTGCGTCACGGGTCGTGTCTGCCCGCAGGAGAGCCAGTGCGAGGGCGTCTGCATCCGCACCAAGAAGGGCGACTCGGTGGCCATCGGCTACCTCGAGCGCTACGTGGCGGACTGGGCGCAGGCCAACCTTGACAAGCTGCCGAAGGCGAACCCCGCCAAGACCGGCAAGAAGGTTGGCATCGTGGGCTCCGGCCCCGCCGGCCTGACCGCCGCGGGCGAGCTGGCCAAGCGCGGCCACGACGTCACGGTCTTCGAGGCGTTCCACGCCCCGGGCGGCGTGCTCATCTACGGCATCCCGGAGTTCCGCCTGCCCAAGGACATCGTCCAGGCAGAGGTTGACCGCCTCGTCAGCGAGGGCGTGAAGATCGAGGTTGACGCCATCGTCGGCCGCACCTACACGATCCCTGAGCTCCGCGAGGAGTACGACGCGCTCTTCCTCGCGGTGGGCGCCGGCCTCCCGGTCTTCATGAACGTCCCGGGCGAGAACCTCAAGGGCGTCTACTCGGCCAACGAGTACCTGACCCGCGTCAACCTGATGGGCGCCTGGAACCCGGAGTCCAACACCCCGGTCCTCCACGGCCAGCGCGTCGTGGTGGTGGGTGGCGGCAACGTGGCCATGGACGCCGTCCGGACCGCTCGCCGCCTGGGCGCCGCGGAGGCGACCATCGTCTACCGCCGCTCCATGGACGAGCTGCCGGCACGCAAGGAAGAGGTCCATCACGCGATGGACGAGGGCGTGGTCTTCGATCTCCTCACCGCTCCCGAAGAGGTGGTGGGCGACGAGAACCGCTGGGTCACCGGCCTCAAGGTCTCGAAGATGGAGCTGGGCGAGCCGGACAAGTCCGGGCGCCGCCGCCCCGTCAAGGTTGAGGGCTCTGAGCACGTGATCCCCTGCGATCTCGTGGTCGTGGCCATCGGCACCAGGGCCAACCCGCTCCTGACCGGCTCCGCCCCGGAGCTCAAGGTCAACGAGTACGGCTACATGATCGCGGACGAGTTCGGCATGACGTCCATGCCGGGTGTCTTCGCGGGCGGCGACATCGTCCGTGGCGCGGCCACCGTGATCCTGGCGATGGGCGACGGCAAGACGTCCGCCCAGGCGATCGACAGCTACCTGCGCGGCGTCTGGCCGCCGGTGGCCGAGGGCGCCGCCGCGGAGGCCGCGGAGGCCGCGGGGGCGACCGCATAACCACCCGGCCGGCTCGTCCGGCCGCAGCACCAGCGCAAACCCGATCGGCGGGCGTTCGCACCAGCGGCGCCCGCCGCTCGCTTTTCCCCGGGGGTCGCCGTTGCCCTACGGGCCGTTGACCAACCCGCCCGTGTTCACCACCTCGACATCGGCGCCCGTGAAGCGGTCCAGCTCGTGGAGCACGTCGTCGTCGAAGCGCGGGTCAGAGGTGCCGGAGACGAACCAGGGTGACCCGTTGTCCGCGAGGATCATCCCGTAGCGCTGCAGGGCCACCGCGATGACCAGGGCGTCGTGCGAGAGCCCGGCGAGGTTGGCGGAGGCCTTCAGACGGACGCGCAGGCCCATGGGCGGCAGCGAGGCGCTGGTGTCGCTGGAGGCGAAGTGGCGCGCCGGGTAGATGTACGCACGGCGCGTCTCCGGGGCGGTGAAGCGGAGGGCGTGGGCGATCTCGCCCGCAGCAACCTCGTCGTACCGGACGAGACCCGGCAGGATGGGCAGGCCTGCGGCATCCGCGGAGGTCCAGCCGGCCGGACGCAGGGCGTTGGAGCCCAGGTCCCACCACGCGCCCGAACCCGCGGACCAGGCACCGCCCTGTGACTGGCGCACGTCGTACAGCTCGTAGAGGCGGCAGGTTGCCGCATCCAGGGCCAGGAGGTGCCGGTCCCCTCCCCCTTCGATCAACGGCGCCACCGGGATGGGATACGGCCCGGGATCGGACTCGTCCGCGTAGTCGAAGGTGACGGCGCGGCGGGGCGTGGTGGCGCCCACCACCTGGTACGGGATCCCGTAGCCCGCGTACGAGCCGAAGTCCATGTGGAACGTGGTCCCGGTGCCGATGGCGGCAACCATCGTGGCGCTGTTCGCGGCCACCGGCAGCCCGTCCACGCGAACGTTCCAGACGTTGTCCGACGGGAAGATCAGGCAATCGGGCGCACCCTGGACCACCGGCGCGGCGGCGGCCGGGACCGTCTCCGCGCCATCGGGCGTGCCGTCGCCGTCCGTGTCCGCGACCAGCGGGTCCGTCCCGCGCTCCAGCTCGTCCAGGTTGAAGGAGCCGTCCGCGTCGCGGTCCTCGCGCGCATCGGGCGTCCCGTCGTGGTCGGAGTCCGCCACCGACGGCCCAAGGCCCAGCCGCTGCTCCACGAGGTTCACCAGGCCGTCGTCGTCCCGGTCCTCCAGGCCGTCGCGGATCCCGTCACCGTCCGTGTCCGCGCGGCGGAGCACCGTGCCGGTCCGCATCTCGAAGCCGTTCCGCAGCCCGTCGGCGTCCGGGTCCTCGCGATCGTCGCGGAGCCCGTCGCCGTCGGTGTCCGCCCGCCGCGGGCTCGTCGCCGCCCGGTACTCGCCAAGGTTCACGAGCGTGTCGTGGTCCGGGTCCTCCGCCCCGTCGCGGATCCCGTCGCGGTCGCTGTCCGCACGCAGGGGGCTCGTGATGGCCCACGTGCGCTCCCAGGCGTCCGGGAGGCCGTCGCGGTCCGTGTCCGTGACAGCGGCCGCGCTGTCACCGGCGGCAGGACCGAGGAGCAGCGGCGTTGCCAGCACGATCACCGCAGCTGCGCGCGCCAGGCCGGAACGCATGGGTCGAGCCCTCCAGGCGTGGATGGGCGCGGCCGCCGCTGCAACAAAGCACGACAACCGCGTCCCTGCCCGGGATCCTCCCGCAACCAGGGCGCCGGGCGCCATCACCCGGAGGTCCTGCCCCATCCGTCACCGGGGCGAGCTGGGCCGCTTCCGTCCGGCTACCGTGCGGGCTGGACCACGCCAATCGTCAGGAGGATGTTGCCGTACAGCCGCTGCTCACCGGTGGCGATGGCAAGGGCGCAGTCCTGGCCGCGGGCCATGTCGTAGAACTCGAAGCGCCCCAGCGGCGTGAGCTCCACGCCCGGGAGCATCCGCCGGAACTCCGCGAAGATCTCCGGGTCAGACCCGTCCGCCGGGCCCATCACGTGCGCCGCCTCCACGGGGATCAGCTCCCGGATGACGTCCAGGACCTCCGTGGCGGTCAGCTTCCCGGGCTCCAGGTTCAGGTACACCAGTTGGGCGTTGGGACCAGTGCCCGTCCCCAGCGGGTAGTTGCCATCGGCGATCAGGACCTGGGCACCGTGACCGTTCCCGGCGAGCGCGGCGAGGACCTGGGGGTGCAGCAGGCGGCCGGTGAGCATGGGTCCTCCAGGCGTGTGGATTGAGGTGGGTGCGTCAGCCGCCGGCCAGCGCGGACCAGGCCCACAGGCCCAGTGCGAGTCCCGCCGCGATCCCGGCGAGGATGATCAGCGACGCCACGGTCCAGGAGACTCTCACCGGCGCGCCTCCAGCTCTCGCATCACGGCGTCCTTGGCCGTCTCGTACTCCGCGGCATCCAGCAGGCCGCGGTCCCGCATGTCTGCCAGCCGCTCCAGGCAGTCCAGCAGGGCCTGGGTCTCCTCGCCGAACGCCGGGCGCTCGAACGCCGGCTGGGTGGCCGCACGGGCCTCGGCCCTGTCCGCAGCGGCGTCCAGCGCCGCCGCGATCCCGTTGAGCTGCTCCACCACGTCCGCGCGGGCGGCGGGCGCCTCGCTGCGGCCGGTCGGGTGCACGACGGCGCGGCGCGGCAGGGGGTGCCCGGCCCGGGGAACGAGCGCATCACCACCCAGCGAGAGCGCGCCAACGCCACCCAGTGCCAGGCCCCAGAAGGTCACGCCGCAGATGATCCCGCCCCAGTCCGGACCCTCGCCAACGGTGAGCGGGCCAAGCCCCGCCTCCCAGAAGTTCCAGCCCAGCGACGCGAAGAGCAGGGTCCACGCGATCAGCAGCGAACCCGCCCAGAGCCCGCCCACTCGCATTCCGTAGACCTGGGCGGCGATCCAGGCGACGGCACCCAGCGGGAAGGCCAGGCCCATCGCGGCGCCCACGCCATCGGGGCAGGGGCGGGCGGAGACATACGGGCCGCCGTCGGCGCAGGCGCCGCCCACGGCCATCACCGCGCGCATGCCCTCGAAGACGAGGACGTTGGTGGCCACCACGACCGCCCACGCCACCGCCGCGAGCACGGCGTCCCGAAGGGCGACGCCGTCAGGCTGATCCGTCGCCGGCATCTGCCCTCCTCGTGCGCATTCCGAGCGGGGCTAGGGGCGGACCGCCGCCATGCGGTCCATGAGCATCCGCTTCACGCCCTCGAGCGGCACGCGCTCCTGGGTCATGGTGTCGCGGTCGCGGACCGTCACGGCGCCGTCCTCGAGCGAGTCCACGTCCACCGTCACGCACCACGGCGTGCCGATCTCGTCCTGCCGGCGATACAGCTTGCCGATCGCCGCGGTGTCGTCGTAGACCGCCATCATGTCGCGCTTCAGATCGCCCAGGAGCCGGTGGCACATCTCCACGATCTCCGGGCGCTTCTTGAGCAGCGGCAGGACGGCCACCTTGTACGGCGCGAGGTCCGGGTGCAGTCCGAGGACCACGCGGGTCTCGTCGCGGACCTGCTCCTCGCGGTAGCTGTCGATCAGGAAGGTGAACGCCGCGCGATCCGCGCCGGCGGCCGTCTCCACGATCCACGGGATGAAGTGCTCGTTGGCCGCCTGGTCGAAGTACTCCAGGTTCTCGCCCGACGCCCTCGAGTGGTTGCCCAGGTCGAAGTCGCCGCGGTTGTGGATCCCCTCCAGCTCCTTCCAGCCGAACGGGAAGCGGTACTCCACGTCGATGGCCTTCTTCGCGTAGTGCGCCAGCTCATCGGCGGCGTGCTCGCGGAAGCGGAGGCGGGCCGGGTTCACGCCGTAGGCCTCGTACCAGGCCTTGCGCTTCGGCAGCCACTCCTCGAACGCCTGCGTCGCGCCCTCCTCGGGACGGACGAAGTACTGCATCTCCATCTGCTCGAACTCGCGCATCCGGAAGACGAAGTTGCCGGGCGAGATCTCGTTGCGGAAGGACTTGCCGATCTGCGCGATGCCGAACGGGACCTTCTTGCGCGAGGACTGCTGGACGTTCTTGAAGTTGACGTACGAGCCCTGGGCGGTCTCCGGGCGGAAGTAGACGACGTTGCCGTCGTCCTCCACCGGGCCCATGTGGCTGGTGAACATCAGGTTGAAGCGGCGCGGGGCGGAGAGCGGCTTGCCGTCCGCCGGGCAGGTGAGGCCCAGGCGCTGGCTGATGGTCTCGTCACGGAGGTCCGTCTGCGAGAGATCCTCCGTGCCCGGCAGCTCGTCCAGGCGGTACCGGCGGCGGCACTCCGCGCACTCCACCAGCGGATCGCTGAAGGAGCCAACGTGGCCGGACGTGACCCAGACCTGCGGGTGCATCAGGATGCCCGCGTCAAGGCCCACCACGTCGTTGCGGTCCTGGACCATGGCGCGCCACCACGCGCGCTTGACGTTGTTCTTGAGCTCCACGCCCAGGGGCCCGTAATCCCAGACGGCGTTGATGCCGCCATAGATCTCGGAGCTCGGGAAGACGAAGCCGCGGCGCTTGGCGAGCGAGACGATGGTCTCGAGGCTGGCGACGGCCGGGGCGACGGCGTTGGGATCGGCGACGGGGTCAGTCACGGGTGTTCGGGCTCCGAGGGCCCGCGGCCTTGGCAGGGACACGGGCGGGCGATGGGCGTTGCCGCTGGTGGGAACGTTGGCCGATCCTAGCAGACGGCTCCGGGCCGCCCGCGCGATACTCGGGGCATGGCCGGCGGGCACCGATGCCGCGGCCGCATCCAGCCGAAGGTGCGAGGCATGAACAGGTACGTCGCCGCGATCGACCAGGGAACCACGAGCACACGCGCCATGGTCTTCGACCGGGCGGGCTCCGTGATCGCCATGGCACAGCGGGAGCACCGGCAGATCATGCCCCGCGCGGGCTGGGTGGAGCACGATCCGGCGGAGATCATGGAGCGGACCAACGAGGTGGTCGCGGGGGCGCTCGCGTCAGCCGGGCTCACCGCCGCCGACCTCGCGGCCGTGGGCATCACGAACCAGCGCGAGACCACGATCTGCTGGGACCGCCGAACCGGGCGGCCGGTGGCCAACGCCCTCGTCTGGCAGGACACGCGCACGGACGCGCTCGTGCGCGAGCTCGCGCGGGGTGATGCGGCCGGTGCGGACCGGTTCCGAGCGTCGTGCGGCCTGCCGCTCGCCACGTACTTCTCCGGCCCCAAGATCCGGTGGGTGCTGGACAACGTGCCGGGCGCGCGCGAGCTGGCGGACGCGGGCGACCTCTGCTTCGGCACCTCGGACACCTGGCTGCTCTGGAACCTCACGGGCGGGCCGGCGGGCGGCCTGCACGTCACGGACGTCACGAATGCGTCCCGCACGATGCTGATGAACCTCGCCACGCTGGCCTGGGACGAGGCGACGCTGGCCGCGCTGGGCATCCCGCGGTCCGTGCTGCCGGAGATCCGGTCCTCGTCCGAGGTGTACGGCGAGGCACGGGGCACGCTCGCGGGGGTGCCCATCTCCGGGATCCTGGGCGACCAGCACGCGGCGCTGGTTGGCCAGGCGTGCTTCCGGCCGGGCGAGGCCAAGAACACCTACGGCACCGGCTGCTTCATGCTGCTGAACACGGGCGATCGGCCGGTGACGTCGCAGCGCGGGCTCCTCACCACCATGGCCTACCGCTTCGGCGACGCTCCGCCCGTCTACGCCCTGGAGGGCTCCATCGCCATCGCGGGCGCCCTCGTCCAGTGGCTGCGCGACAACCTGGGGCTCATCGCCTCGGCATCCGAGGTGGAGGCGCTGGCGAGCAGCGTGGAGGACAACGGCGGGGTCTACATCGTGCCCGCGTTCTCCGGGCTCTTCGCGCCGTACTGGCGCAGCGACGCGCGGGGCGTGATCGCCGGACTCACGCGGTTCGCGAACAAGGGGCACATCGCGCGGGCTGCCCTCGAGGCCGTGGCCTGGCAGGTCCGCGATGTGCTGGACGCCATGAACGCGGAGTCCGGCGTGCCGCTCGCGGAGCTGCGCGTGGATGGCGGCATGGTGGCCAACGAGCTGCTGATGCAGCTGCAGGCGGACGTGCTGGACGTGCCGGTGGTGCGGCCGCGCGTCGCCGAG
>CAIYZX010000142.1 GCA_903930745.1 uncultured Chloroflexota bacterium
CCAACAGGACGACACGCCTGGTCATGCTCGCACCCCTTCGAGTACCTGGAAGAAGCCGGGATAGGAGATGGCCGCCGAGCCTGGCCGGAGCACGGTGGTCTCGCCCTTCGCGACCAGGCCGGCGATGGCGAAGGTCATCGCGAGCCGGTGGTCGTCCAGGGTCTCGGTGACGGCGCCCGTGAGCGGGCGACCGCCGTGGATCTCGATGTCGTCGCCCGTGACCCGGATGTCCGCGCCAAGAGCGGTGAGGCCGTCCGCGATGCCCGCGATCCGGTCCGATTCCTTGTGGCGCAGCTCGCCTGCGCCGCGGATGGTGGTGACGCCCTCCGCCATCGCCGCGGCGAGGCAGAGGACGGGGACCTCGTCGATGGCCGCGGCCACGTCCACGGGCGTGATGTCGACGCCGCGGAGCGCGCTGCTCCGGACCACGAGATCCGCCAGCGGCTCGCCGTCCCTGCCGCCGCGCACCGGGAGGTCCAGCTCCTCGATGGACGCGCCCATCCGCCGCAGGATGTCGATGACGGCGCGGCGGGTGGGGTTGGTGGAGACGGCGACGAGGCGCAGCTCCGCGTCCGGGTGGATCGCCCCGGCCACAAGCCAGAAGGCGGCGCCGCTCGGGTCGGACGGGACGGTCTCGGCGATCGCCGCCGGGAGGGCGGGGCCGGCGAGGCGGATCGTGTGCGTGCCGTCCTCGGCCAGCGTCTCGTGCACCGCGATCCCGCGCGCGCGAAGCATCCGCTCCGTGTGGTCGCGTGTGGCCACGGTCTCGGTGATCACGGACTCGCCGTCCGCCGAGAGCGCCGCCAGCATGATGGACGACTTGATCTGCGCGGACGGGACCGGCGTGGTGTACGTGATGGGCGCGAGGCGCTCCCGGCCGCGGATGGCCAGCGGCAGCAGCGTGTCGTTGCGGCGGCCGGAGAAGGCAGCACCCATCCGGCCGAGCGGCTCCACCACGCGGCCCATGGGGCGCTTGCGCAGCGAGGCGTCCCCGTCCAGGACGGCGAAGAGGTTGCGGCCGGCCAGCATCCCCGCCACGAGGCGCGTGGTGGTGCCGGAGTTGCCGCAGTCCAGGATCCCCTCGGGCTCGCGCAGGTTCGCGCCGCCGGGCGAGACCACGCGGTAGTCCACGCGGCCATTGCGCTCGGCCACCCGCTCCACAATGGCGCCAAGGGCCCGGCAGACGCCCGCGGTGGAGCGGACGTCCTCGCCGTCACCGGCGGCCGCGATCGTGCTCTCGCCCTCGGCGAGCAGCGCGAGCAGGAGCGCGCGGTGGGAGATGCTCTTGTCGCCGGGCAGCGCGGGACCGCCGCGCAGGCGCGCGGCAGGCCGAACCAGCAGGGCCTCGGGCGTCCCGTTCATGAGCCGGGCTAGGCCCTTCCGCCGGCGGTGCGGTTGGCCGCAGACCGGGCCAGGTCGCCGTGCAGGTCCTTCACGTTGCCATGGACCGCCGTGAGCGCCAGCATCATGGAGTCGAACATGGGGAAGTCGAGTTGCTGCTCGGCATCCGAGAGCGCCTCGTCCGGGCGCGGGTGGACCTCCACCATGACGCCGTCCGCGCCAACCGCCACGCCGGCGATGGCGAGCGGCTTCACCAGCCAGCGCTTGCCGGTGGCATGGCTCGGGTCAACCACCACTGGCAGGTGGGTGAGGTGGTGCATCAGCGGAACCGCCGTCACGTCCAGCGTGTTGCGGGTGCTGGTGTCGAAGGTGCGGATCCCGCGCTCGCACAGGATGATCTGGCTGTTGCCGGCGGACGCGATGTACTCCGCGGCCATCAGCCACTCTTCGATGGTGTTGCCGAAGCCGCGCTTCAGCATCACCGGCCGGTGGGAGCGGCCGCACGCGAGCAGCAGCGAGAAGTTCTGCATGTTGCGCGTGCCGATCTGGAGGATGTCGCTGTACTCGGCCACGATGTCCACCTGGGACGGCTCCATCACCTCGGTGATGACGGGCAGGCCGGTCCGCTGGCGCGCCTCGGCGAGGTAGCGCAGGCCCTCAACGCCCAGGCCCTGGAAGCTGTACGGGCTGGTGCGGGGCTTGAACGCGCCACCGCGGATGATCGTGGCGCCGTGCGTGGAGACGAAGTCCACGGTCTCGAACAGCTGGTCGCGGCTCTCCACGGAGCACGGGCCCGCCATGACGGCCAGCGACCCGTCTCCCACCACCGAGTCCAGGACCTTGATGACCGTGTCCTCGGGGTGGAACTCGCGGGACACGAGCTTGTACGGCTTGGAGATGGCCGTGACGCTGGCCACGCCCGCGGTGGCCTCGAGGCGGCTCCTGAGCGCCTCGCGGCGCTTGCCGATCTCGCCCACGACCGCGATCACGGTCCGGTCCGTCCCGGCGTTCTCGAACGGGGTGAGCCCCTCGGAGAGGATCAGTCCCTTCACGCCGTTGACCTCGGCCTCGCCGGCTCCGGCCTGCATCACCACGAACATCTGGCTGTGTGTCCTTTGAAGGCTCGAGTGCGCTGTGCTGGTATCGCGGGAACAAAAAAGCAGAGGCCCTGGACCTCTGCTCACCCGGCACGACCCGCCGTATCGAGGACGCTAGGCCCCTCGGACGGTCATGCCGGGCAGGTAAAGAGATAGATGGCGCACATCGGTGCAGCCGACGGTACCGGTCACACACGCGCGCGTCAACCAATCGGCCTCTTGGCGTGGTGGCCCTGCTATGATCCGCGGGCTGCACGGAGAGGTCGCATAGAGGTCTAGTGCAGCGGTTTGCTAAACCGCCGTGGGGGCAACTCCACCGAGGGTTCGAATCCCTCCCTCTCCGCCACGCATCCCGGTCCTCGCCCGGGCCGTCTCCGGACGGCCTCCCGGGGGTCCGGCGGGATCGCGCAGTGGTGCTATCCTTCCCGCCTGCGGGTGACCGGAACGCCGGTCAGGGCCGCAGATCACGCGCCCATAGCTCAGCGGATAGAGCGTTAGGTTGCGGACCTAAAGGTCGCAGGTTCGAGTCCTGCTGGGCGCGCCACACAGCCACGGACAGATGACCCCGGACCCGTCGTGGACCCGGGGTCGTTTCGTGCCTGGGGCCGGCCGCACCAGGCGGCCGCGCGGCACCTATCTCGCCGCGAGCGCCCGTTCCCGCCCGATGGCGAACGCCTGCTCGTTGGTGGGGTGCAGCTTCTCGGGCAGGTCTGCCCGCATGGCGTCAAGGAGCAGCGCCTCGGGGATGGACAGGTGGACGCTCAGCGCACCCAGCAGCGCCACGTTCAGGCTCCGCCGGTTGGGCAGATCCTCCGCCGCCACCACGCCCGTGTCGATGAGCACGCCGCCCGGCTTGAGCACCGCGCGCGTTGCCTCCAGCTCCGTGGGAGCCAGCAGCACGAGGTAGTCCGCCTCGCCCGGCGGGACCATGGGAGACCAGACCCGGTCGCCGAAGCGGATGTCTGAGGTCACGAGGCCGCCGCGCTGGCTCATGCCGTGGACCTCGGCCTTCTTGACGTCCAGGCCCGCCCGCATCGCGGCATCTGCCAGGATGTCCGAGGCGGTGAGGACGCCCTGGCCACCAAGGCCCGCCATCACCACGTTGACCACGGTGGGGACCCGCTCCGCGCTCATGCCGCACCTCCGGTCGCCGCGCCGGCCGCGGCAACGGCCGCCTCGGGCGCCATCTGGATCGGGTTGGCAGCTGCAGCGGCCGCCTGCTCCCAGCGCCGGATGTCCGCCGCCGCCAGCACGCAGGGGCGGCGGGCGACGATGACGGAGAGCTCGCGAGCCGCCAGCCGCTCGATCAGCAGCCGCTCGAAGGTGTCCGGGTCCTCGTAGGGGTCCATCACGGTCACGCTGGGGATGCCCAGGGCCTGGGCCACGCCCTCGATGGAGACATGACCGGTCCGCGTGTGCTCCATCGTCCGCCCGGTGGCCGGGTGCTCCTGTTGGCCGGTCATCGCGGTGGTGCCGTTGTCCAGCACGATCACCACGTGCCCCGTGGGCGGCGGGTTGTAGATCATCTCCACGAGACCCGGGATGCCGGAGTGGATGAACGTGGAGTCACCGATGATGGAGACCACGCGCCGCGCCTGCTCGTCGGGGAGCGCATGGCGCAGGCCCAGGCCCACCGGGATGGATGCGCCCATGTCCACGAGCGTGTCCATCACCTGGTACGGCGGCAGGACGCCCAGCGAGTAGCAGCCGATGTCGCCGGCCCCGATGCAGTCGTGCTTGCGGAGCGTGTTGTACACCGTGTGATACGGGCATGCCGAGCAGAGCTCCGGCGCCTTGCCGGTGGGGACGGGCCGCTCCTCGAGCGCATCGTGGCCCAGGATCCGGCGCACGCGGCCCACGTTCAGCTCGCCGAAGCGGTACGTCTCGGGCTTGCCCTCGAGATCGATGCCCGCAGCGTGGAAGGTGTCGGTCATCACCGGGTCACCCTCCTCGATCACCACGCACCGGTCCACGGATCCGGCGAAGGCGCGGACCCGCTCGATGGGCAGCGGGTAGGTCAGGCCAAGGGCCAGGATCCGGGCGCCGGGAGCCGCCTCGGCGGCATGGAGCACCGACACGCCGGAGGCGACGAGGCCCAGCGTGGTGTACGCAGCGCCGGCCGCGGTGGCGTCCGCGGGGATCTCGCGGTTGAGCTCGCACGTCTCGCCCCAGGCCGCGATCTCCGCAAGCTTGGCGCGCAGGCGCTTGTGCGCGGGGCGGGCGTAGGCCGGGATCATCACGCGGTCCGGCAGGTCGTGCTCGAAGTGCGTGGGTCCAGGTGGCGCGATCTCCGTCCTGCCGCTGATCACCACGGACTTGGAGTGGCAGACGCGCGTGGTCATCCGGAAGATGACCGGGATGCCCCAGCGCTCGCTGATGGTGATGGCGTGGAGGAAGTAGTCGTACGCCTGCTGGGCGTCCGCGGGCTCAACCATGGGAAGCCCGGCTGCCACCGCGTAGTGGCGGTTGTCCTGCTCGTTCTGCGAGGAGGCCATGCCCGGATCGTCTGCGCTGACCACCACCAGCGCACCGGAGACGCCGGTGTAGGCAGCCGTGAACAGGGGATCCGCGGCCACGTTGAGGCCCACGTGCTTCATGGTGACCAGCGCCCGGCCGCCGGCGAAGGCTGCGCCCAGCCCCACCTCCAGGGCCACCTTCTCGTTGGGCGCCCACTGGGCCTTGCCGCCCAGCTCGAAGAAGGCTTCCAGGATCTCGGTGGACGGCGTCCCCGGGTAGCCCGTGCCGAGGATGACCCCGGCATGGAGCGCCGCGAGGGCGACCGCCTCGTCCCCGGACAGGAGCGAGCGATCCATAGGTGCGACGGACCTCGGTGTAGGCGCGCGTGCGCGCGATGGAACGGGGACGGCGCACATGCCCGTCCCCGCCCGAGCGGGTGCCTCGTCCGCTGGACTGCGCTGGTGCGCGGGCCGTTGGATCCGGGCGCTCGGGGAAGTTGCGCGGAGTATGCGCGGTCGCGCGGTCGCGCGTGGGGGGCCGTGCGGCCCGCCCGGAGCATGGCGAACGGCCTATCGGTGGCCCGGCTCCGGGAGGCTCGCTATCGCGGGTCCTTCGGGATCCGCTCCAGGCGAAGCGCGAGGGCCGGGCAACAGTCGACGGCCCGCTGCGCCTCCTCGAGGAGCTGGCCGCGGATGGGCGTGGGCAGCAGCATCGGGTACCGCCAGTCGTCCAGCGCCACGAGGTCCGGCGCCAGGTCGCCGCACAGGCCGTAGCCGTCGCACTTGATCCAGTCAACCACGAGGCGCCACTCGGCGCGCTCGCGCCGCACGGGCGCCTTCACCGGGCACCGCCCGCGCGCCCGCCGGTCGCCAGGCACCAGCGCTGGTCCACGTGGCTCGCGACGTCGTCCGCGAAGACGGCAAGCGCGCTCTCGAGGTGCTGCGCCGCGCCGTCGGGATGGCTGCATGCACCGCGCCCCGCCACCATCGCCGTCCAGCGCTCCAGGTTGTCCGGGTCGTCGTCCCTCGCCGCTCCAATCGAGATCCGCTCCATCGCCTCGGCCATCGCGGGCAGCCCGTAGGTGCACGGTCCGCACTGCCGGGCCGAGGCGTCCGCGAGGAAGCGGATGATCCTCGTCGTGGCGGCCAGGCCGCACTGGGTGGCCGGCTGGAGGCCGATGATCCCGCAGCCGAAGGCGAGGTCGCGCTCGCGCATCACCGCCGGGTCCAGCGGCATGGCCCAGACGTCGGCGGGCGCCGCCCATGTCCCGAAGTAGCCGCCCAGGAGCACCGCGCTCACGGCCGCGGTCACGCCGCCCGCCTCGGCCACCACGTCGCCCAGGGGCGTGCCCAGCTCGATCTCCCGCACCCCCGGCTCCCGCACCGGCCCGGACAGGGTCACGAGCGCCGTGCCGCGTGTGTCCAACCGGCCTGCGGACCGGTACCAGGCCGCGCCATGCCGCGCGATCAGCGCCGCATAGGCGAGGCTCTCGACGTTCTGGACCAGCGTGGGCCGGCCGTCCACCCCGCGCTCGCTCATGCGCGGCGGCGTCGTCACGGGCCGGGCATCGCGGGCGTTCACGTAGTGGACCACCGCAGTCGCCTCGCCGGCCACGTACCCGATGGGCGCCTCGACGAGCGTCACCCTCGTGCGGATCCCGGCCGTCCGCACCGCCAGCGCGTCGGACATCGCCGCCACGGCCGCCGTGTGCTCGCGGCCCACGTAGAACACGATCTCGTCGGCACCGATCGCATCGGCCGCGACCACCGCTCCGTCGATCACGAGATGTGGCCGCCGCTCCATGAGCACCTGGTCCTTCGCGGACGCGGGCTCACCCTCGGCGCCGTTCGCCACCACCACGGCCGGTGGACCACCCTCTGCCACGCGCTCCGCGATCGCCCGCCACTTCCGTCCCAGCGGGAACCCGGCGCCACCACGGCCCAGGATGCCGGCGGTCTCCAGCTCGCCGATCGCGCGGCGTGCGGCGAAGCCCGTTGGGACGGGCCCCAGGCGGGTCAGGTGCTCGGTGAGGGACTCCGGTCCACCCCGGAGCGGGGGGCCGGAGAGCAGGCGTCTGGCGGTGCCGGTGATCGTCAAGCGGGTCTCCAGGAGTGGCGAGGCGGGTCCGTTGCCTCCATCTTGGAGGCGGACGCCATGACAGAGGTTTCGATCATGTGAGAACGCTCACATCCGACCGCTCTCCGCAACGGGCGCGCACTCGGGGCCGCGCAGGCCTACAGTCGGTGCCATGAGCGACATCGCGCGCACCTGCTGGTGGCTGTTGGAGGCCATGTCCCACCCGGAGTTCCGCGGGGACCCGGCACCGGCTCTGAAGGGAGACACCACGGCGGACGTGGTGATCGTGGGCGGCGGCTACACCGGCATGTGGGCCGCCTGGCACCTCAAGCAGGCGGACCCCGGCCTGGACGTGGTCCTGCTGGAGCGGGACGAGTGCGGCTTCGGCCCGTCCGGCCGGAACGGCGGCTTCATCAACGGCTTCTACGACCACGCGGGCGAGCTGTACGAGCTGTTCGGGCGCGATGGCGCGCTCGCGATGGTGGACGCCGGCGCCCAGACCATCGCGGAGCTGGCGTCCTGGATGACCGACAACGGCGTGGACGCCTGGTTCCACCAGGACGGGTACATCGGCGTCGCCTCCGCACCGCGCCAGCGCGGCGGCTGGGAGGAGCCCCTCGCGGTGGCCCGCGAGCTGGGCATCGACGACCACTACGAGCAGCTGGACAAGGCCGCGCTGGACCGCTACTGCGAGTCCCCGGTCTTCGAGGGAGGACACCTCGTCCGCGATGGCGGCACCGTCCACCCCGGCCGCCTCGCGAGGGGCCTGCGCCGGCGCCTGGTGGAGATCGGCGTGCGGGTCTACGAGCACACCCCCGCGGAGCCGCTGGGCCCGGCACCCCGCGTGGAGGTCCGGACCCCCGGGGGGACGGTGAAGGCGGGCCAGGCCGTGGTGGGCGCCAACGCCTGGATGGGCACGTGGAAGGGCTTCGGCAACCGGATCGTGGCGCGCGGCTCCTACATGGCCATCACCGCACCCGCGCCGGAGAGGCTGGCCGCCATCAACTGGACCACGGGCGTGTCCATCTACGACTACCGGTCCGCCATCCGCTACCTGCGCACCACCGACGATGGGCGTATCGCCCTGGGCGTCGGCGGGGAGCGCGGGACCTGGACCGGCGCCATCGGCCCGTCCTTCGACTTCGACGAGACCGGCACCCGCCACGCCGTGGAGGCGATCCACCGCTTCTTCCCCTCGTTCCGCGACGTCCCCATCGAGGCGCGCTGGGGCGGCCCCATCGACGTCTCCGGGACCCACCAGCCCTTCGTGGGCACCATGCCCGGCGGACGGATCCACTACGGGGTGGGCTACACGGGCAACGGCGTGGGCCCCGCGCACCTCGTGGGCAAGATCCTCGCGGCGCGTGCGACCGGGCGTGAGACGGCGGAGACCCGGCTGCCCATCGTGGACATGGAGCCACGCCGATGGCCGCCGGAGCCGTTCCGCTCCGTGGGCGCCGTGATCACGAACGCCGCCATCGTGAACCGCGACAACCGCCTCGACGAGGGTCAGGGTGTGGACCCGGTGACGGAGTTCCTCGCGAAGCTGCCGCGACGCATGGGCTACAACATCGGGCCGTAGGGGAAAGGTCTGCCCGAAGGGGCATTGCCGCCCGCGCCGCGCAGGCGTACGGTCCGCGCCATGGGGAGCGAGCGCGCCGCGCGTGATGACCGGGAGCCTCGGGCTGTGGCCGCGCTTCGCGCGCCCGCGTCGTCGGCCGTGGATCGGGGACACGGCCATCCCGGCGTGCCGGCCACCGCAGCTCCGTCGGCCCTCGGGCCGCTGCTGGCGCGGGCGGACCTCGGGACTCGCGAGCGCCTCGCCGCCTCGCTCCAGCAGTCCCACGGCAACGCAGCCGTCCAGCGCCTCGCGAGCGGTGATCCGCTCCCGGTCCAGCGCTGGCAGGTGAACCTCCCGGCCACCACGACGGACTGCGGCACGGTCGTGGACTACATGAACAACAACAGCCCGTACAGGAACGACAGCGGCTGGGCCAAGACGCGCGCCCAGTTCAGCTGGGGAGGCGACGCCGCCTGGAGCTCGGGCTCCGGTTCACCCTCCGCCACCGTCCGCAACCCCACGGTCACGAAGTCGCTGAGCGTGGACATGCCCCGCTGGGCACCCGCGAACGCCGGGATGTCCACGGCCTGGGCCAACATGACCCGGGACCTTCGCGCCCACGAGGCGCGCCACGAGGGGATCGCGAACGGGTGGGAGACCACCCTCCGGGACAACCTCACCAACCTCACGGTCTACCCCAGCGCGCGGACGCAGCCCGCGTTCAATCGCGAGGTCCAGAACGAGTGGGACGGCTGGATGGGGCAGCACCAGTCAGACCAGCGGGCGATCGACCCCTACTCCGCGCTGCTGGACTGCAGCGGTGACGGCGAGGCCGAGTCCGCGCCGTCCACTGCACCCATCACCGGCCTGGACGACCTCGGTGACGAGGCGCCGGGCACCTGACCGGTGCCGCTCCGGGCGGCGGGCGCGGTCCGCCCCAGGATGTCGCGCAGCATCGCGTTGAACTTCGGCTCGTCGGCGTCCATCGCGAAGTGCACGTTCGCGGGCCTGCGGCTGCGGAAGCGGAAGTCGCAGACCGTGCGGCCCACGGACAGCTCGCCGCCGGTCTCCACGTCCACAGGGATGAACTCCGTGGTGATCACGGTCGGGTCGATGACCGCGCACACCGCCAGCGCATCGTGGACGGGCGCGGCGCCGCCGCGGTGCGGCATCGGCTGGGTGGCGTCGTAGCCCTCGATCCGCTTGAGGACGAAGCGCGCCGCAGCCTCGCCGGCCGGCGTCCCCAGGGCCCGGAGACCCTCCGCCTGCTCGCCGGACACGAGCGCCCGGTGGGTGGCGTCCAGCGGCACCATGCGGATGGGCCGGCCGCAGTTGACCACGATCCGCGCGGCCTCGGGATCCAGCCAGATGTTGAACTCGGCGGACGCGGTGGAGTTCCCGTGATCGTGCGCCCCGCCCATGATCACGATCTCCGGGATGTACTCCAGGATCCGGGGCTCCTTCACGATCGCGGTGGCGATTTTCGTGAGCGGGCCCACCGGGACGAGCCTGATGTCGCCGGCGGAGGCGAGGTACGTGTCGATCAGCCAGTCCACCGCGTGGCCGGGCGCCGCCTTGATGGTGGCCTCCGGCAGATCCAGCCTGTCGCCGTGGATCCGCGTGGCGGGGTTCAGCTGCGTGGGCTGGACGCGAGCGAGCGGCCGGGACATCCCGCGGTGCACCGGCACCTCCGGCATGCCGATCCACTCGAAGACCCGGAGCGTGTTCTCCACGCACGAGTCCAGCACGGTGTTGCCGTTCACCACCGTGGCGCCCACCAGCTCGATGTCGGGCGACAGGGCCGCCGTCATGAGGGCGACCGCGTCGTCCGTTCCGGTGTCCACGTCAAGGATGATCTTCGTAGCCATGCGCGCAGTGTGCCGCACCCGTGCCGCACCCGTGGCCGTCGCATGCCCGCCCGTGACCACCGGGTCCGGTAATCTCGGCCCAGCCAATCCCGCAGCGCCGGTGCCAGCCCCTTCATGACCCAGCTCAGCGCCAGCGACGCCATCCCCGTGACCGTCCCCACCAAGCCCGGCGAGCCGGAGGCGGTGTTCATCGGCGGCGTCCCGCGGAGCGGCACCACCCTGATGCGCACCGTTCTCCAGAAGCACTCGCGGATCGCCATCGCGGACGAGAACCACTTCATGGGGCACATGCTGCCCCGCCTGGGCGTCCGCCACGACCTGCGCCGCTTCGGTGACCTGCATGACGACGCGAACGTCCGGCGGTTCGTCGCCCACCTCTACGGCCCGTTCATGGAGGGCAGCCGCCTGCGCGAGGTCAGCCCGTACTGGCGCTGGCTGACGATGCGGGTCCCGCGCGAGGAGGTGGAGGCGCGGATCCTCCGCGGCGAGCGATCGGAGCGCGGCGTCTTCACGGCGCTCCTGCGCACCTACGCGGACCGGAGAAGCCGCGCCATCTACGGCGAGAAGACGCCCGCGCACGTGCGCTGGGCCGGCGAGCTGCTGGACTGGTATCCCACCGCCCGCTTCATCCAGATGATCCGTGACCCCCGGGCGGTCTACCGCTCGGAGGTCAAGCGCCGCCGCGCGCACGCCGTCACCTTCCCGTACCGCTACGTCGTCCGGGTGCCGCTCCTGCTGCGCGCGTTCTGCCTCGCGGAGGTCTGCTGGGCCTGGATTGACGCGGTGCACCGCCATCGCGCGCTCACCAGGGCCTACCCGGACCGCTACCGCCTCGTCCGCTTCGAGGACCTGGTGGCCACGCCGGAGACCGAGATCCCCGCGATCTGCGCGTTCCTGGGCGTGCCGTTCGTGCCCCGGATGCTGGAGCAGGAGGTGGTCTCGCAGGGTGACCGCCAGGGTGAGGCCGGCTTCGATGCGGGCGCCGCGGACCGCTGGCGCAGCCAGGTCACCGCAGGCGAGATCCGCTGGATCGCACGCCTGCTTGGCGCCCGTCTCGACGAGATGGGCTACCCGCGCGCCTAGCGGGACCCCGACCCCCATGACCGTGACGCGCAGGACCGGGGCGGCGGGCGAGGCATCGCTCCTCGGCGTGCGCTTCGACCTGTTCACGCGCGACGAGCTCCGCGCCTGGATCGCGGACATGCTCGCGGCCCCGCCCCGGACCCTCCACGTGGCGTTCTCCAACGCCGAGTTCCTCCTGGAGGCGCGCCACAACGACCGGCTCCGCCGGTACCTCAACGCCTGCGACCACAACTTCGCGGACAGCTCGGGTGTCATGCACGGCCTGGCGATGGTGAACGGGATCCCGAGGCCGGAGCGGCTCTCCGGCACGGTCTTCGTGGCCACGCTGTGCGAGGAGGCGGCGAACGCCGGCGCCAGCATCTTCCTGTTCGGATCGAAGCCGGGGGTGGCCGCGCGGGCGGCCGAAGGGCTGGCGCGAAGGGCGCCGGGCCTGCGCGTGGCCGGGACCGCGGACGGGTTCGGCGATGCCGCCACCGTGATGGACCGGATACGCGAGACGCAGCCGGACATCATCTCCGTGTGCACGGGCAACCCGCGCCAGGAGGCGTGGGTGGAGGACCACCTGCCGGAGCTGCGCTGCAGGCTCGTGTGGGGCGCCGGCGGCGCCCTGGACTTCTACTCGGGCGACGTCCCGCTGGCGCCGGACTGGATCCAGCGCGCGGGCTTCGAGTGGCTCTTCCGCCTCGTGACCAACTTCTCGCTCACGCGCCTGCGCCGCCAGTCCAAGCTGGCCGTCTTCCTGGCACTCGTGCTCCGCGAGCGGTTCCGGCGCACGCGCCGCGGCGGGCGTCCGGCCCCGTGACCGGGCCCGCGGTCCGGGAACGCCAGGTTGGGCTGCTGCGCCTGCTCCGCGAGCACGCCCGGCAGTGCGAGACCCTCGATCTCCGATGGCTCGCCGTGGGCGGCACGTTGCTGGGGGCCGCCCGCCACGGCGGCTTCATCCCCTGGGACGATGACGTGGACGTGGCGATGCCGCGCGAGGACTTCAACCGCCTGGACCGGTGGTATGCGGATCCGGCACAGCTGCCCGCCGGCCTCGCCTGGAGATCGCCGGGTGTGGAGCCCGGGTTCCCGCACGCGTACGGCAAGCTGAGCCTCACCGGCACCGACGTGTTCATGGACGTCTTCCCGCTCGATGGCGCACCCCGGGGTGCGCTGGCAAGGCGGATCCACGCCGTGGTCCTGCGGTGCGCGGCGACGTCGCTGGGCGCCCGCCTGCCACGCACGGGCTGGCGCCGGCCGGTCGCGGCAGTCCTGGGCCTCGTTCCCTGGCCCGCCGCCGCCGGGGCGCTGGCGCGGATCAGCCGGGCCTTCCCGTACGACGCAGCGGCCTGGGTGGTGAACGCCGGCGGTGCCTACGGGTACGCGCGGGAGTGCCAGCCGCGCGACGTGCTGGAGCCCCTGGCGGCGCTGCCCTTCGAGGACCTGCAGGTCCCTGTCCCGGCGGACACGGACGCCTACCTGCGGCGGATCTATGGGGACTACCGGCGGCTGCCGCCGGCCTCCGCCCGGGTGCCGCGCCACGCGGGCAACACCCCGGCCCCGACATCCGCGACGGAGGCCCAGGCGTGACGCAGCTCCCTGCACGCCCTGCGGGCTCCGCGCGTGGCCGCCGCCTTGCCGGGTCGGTGCTGGTGGCGATCGGCGGCGCCATCGTGCGGCTCGGGGCGCTCGCCGGACGGCTCGCCACGTCACGCGGACCGCGGGCGGAGGTGGTCCTGGCCACGCGTGACGCCTCCCGGGTCACCGGCAACCTGGCGGCCATCGCGGCGGGCATCGCTCGAGAGCTCCCCGGCGTGCGGCATCGGGTCATCGGCTACCAGACGCGCCATGGCATCCGTGGCCGAATGCGGACCGTGCTGGAGGCCGCCCGCCTCGGCTACCACCTCTCGGCCGCCCGGCTGCTGGTGGCGGACGACTGGCTCTTCCCGATGTTCGCCGTCCCCACCCGTCGCGGCACCGCGCGGATCCAGGTCTGGCACGCAGCGGGGGCGTTCAAGCGCTTCGGCTTCTCGGTCCTCGACACCACCCTCGGCCCCGGCGCCGCAACGGACGTTGTGCGGATGCGTGCCAACTGGGACGCGGTCCTGGTCTCGTCCGCCGCCGCGGCACCGCACTTCGCCGACGCCTTCCGGATCGCCCCGGAGCGCTGCACCTCCGTCATCGGCCTGCCTCGGACCGACGCCCAGTACGACGCCGCGCGCGTCGCCGCCACCACGGCCACCCTCCGCTCCCGCTACGGCCTGGATCCGCGCCGGCGAACGCTGCTGTACGCCCCCACGTTTCGCGGGGAGACCATGCGGGACGCCACCAGCCCCACGGACCTGGACCTCGGCGCCCTGCGTGATGGGCTGGCGCAGGACTGGCAGGTGCTCCTCCGGCTCCACCCCCACGTCCGCCACCTCGGCGCTGCGGTTGCGCGTGACCTGGCGGGCTTCGTCACGGACGTCTCGGACTGGCCGGAGATGAACGACCTGATGCCGCTGGCGGATCTCCTGGTCACGGACTACTCCAGCGTCATCTTCGAGTTCTCGCTCCTGGGCCGCCCCATGGCCTTCTTCACCCCGGACCTGGAGCGGTACACGGGCGACCGCGGCTTCTACCTGGACATCCCCGGGGATCTTCCCGGCCCGGCGCTCACCAGCACGTCTGCCCTGCTGGAGCACATCCGCTCCGGGGCCTGGACCCACGGCGGTGCGACGGCCCGGGACTTCGCAGAACGCTGGTGGGACATGGCGGACGGCGAGTCCACCGGGCGGTTCCTTGCCATGGTCGTGGAGCCCGCGCTCCGCGGTGCCTCGGTCAGGCTGGACCCGGCACCCCCGGCGGGCCGGCGTCGCGTCCTCCGGGCGCCCGCAGACGACCCGGCAGCCGGCTAGCCTCGAGCGCCAGCCGGTCAGCCGGCGATGTCGTTCCGCTTGACGTCCACCACCTGGCCGGTCAGATCGGACGCAAGGAGCCGGAGCGTCGCCGTGGCCACCTCGTCCGCGCCCAGCATCCCGGTCCGGTCCTCGTCCGGGAACGCAGCCCGGCGCATCGGCGTGTCCGTCCGCTCCGGGCTCACCGCATTGACCCGGATCCCGTCCGCGGCCCACTCGTCGGCCAGCCCCTGCGTGGCGTTGACCACCGCGGCCTTGCTGGCGGAATAGGCGATGTAGTCCGGCCGGCCCCGCGTGAACGACGACGAGGCGAAGAACGCGAGCGAGCCCCGCGTCGCCCGCAGGTGCGGGTACGCGGCTCGCGCCACGTTCAGGGATCCCGTGAGGTTCACGTCCACCACCTCGGCCACCGTGGCCGGGTCCATCGCGTCGTGCCGCCCGATGCGCAGGACGCCCGCCGTGCACACCACGTGGTCCAGGCCGCCCAGCCGCCGGGCTGCGGCAGAGACCGCGCGCTCCACGCCCGCGGCATCTCGCACGTCCACTCCACTCGACAGCCCCACGACCTCCGCTGCGGCGCCCTCGGCCACCGCGAGATCCGCGATCGCCCGCCCGATGCCGTTGGTCCCGCCCACCACCAGCACCCGCGCGCCCGCGAGCGACGTCCCCGGCCGCGGGGAGCGGCCCGGCACCAGGACGGACAGCTGCAGCACGCGATCCGCGAGGATCATGTCCACGCGGGTGGTGATCTTCATGTTCGTCTCGTCGCCGGCCACGCCCAGCAGGCGCACGCCCGGGACGTAGCGCAGGACCAGCGAGCAGTCGTCCGTCGCGGA
>CAIYZX010000143.1 GCA_903930745.1 uncultured Chloroflexota bacterium
GACTGGGAGGCGCAGGTTCTCGCATGGGAGCGCCCGCGGCCGGACGAGGTCTTCGAGCTCGTCTTCACGTCCGGCACCACCGGCACGCCGAAGGGCGTGATGCTCGCGCACGACAACGTGCTGGCGGGCGTCTCGTCCTTCCACCGGATCATCCGGCCGATGGCCCACCGGATGGTCTCGCTGCTGCCGCTCTCCCACAGCCTGGAGCAGGCGGTCTCGCTCTACTACGCGATGGACGTGGGCGCTTCCATCCTCTACGTCCGCTCCCGCAGCCCGCGCGTGATCTTCGAGTCGCTGTGCGAGCACCGCGTGACCACGATGCTGCTGGTCCCGCAGGTCGTGGACCTCTTCTGGAGCGCCATCGAGCGCGAGGTGGAGAAGCAGGGCCGCACGGCGTCCTTCAACCGGCTGCGCCTCGTTGCCCGGCGCCTCCCCTACTGGGCGCGCCGGCTCCTCTTCCGGTCCGTGCACGCCCGCCTGGGCGGCGGCCTGCGCCTCTTCGCCACCGCCGGCGCCTACCTGCCGCCCGCGCTCCAGCAGGCGTGGGAGGACATGGGCGTCATCGTCCTCCAGGGGTATGGCGCCACGGAGACCGCCGCGGGCTGCTGCACCACCATGGCGGACCACCCAACGGGCTGCGTGGGCTGGCCGCCTGCGCCGGTCGAGATGCGCCTGGCGGACGACGGCGAGATCCAGTTCAAGGGCCCCAACCTGTTCAAGGGGTACTGGAACAACCCCACCGCCACCGCGGAGGCCTTCACGGACGACGGCTGGTACCGCTCCGGCGACCTTGGCCAGCTGGACGAGCGCGGGCGGCTCCACCTCCACGGGCGCAAGAAGGACATCATCGTCCTGCCCAACGGGTTCAACGTCTTCCCGGAGGACATCGAGAACGCGCTGCGCGTGGCCGGGATCCGGGACTCCGTGGCCGTGGAGACGCGGCCCGGGCGGATCGAGGTGGTGGTCCTGGCGCCGGACACCCATGCTGCGCCGGGCGATCCGCGTGCCACCTCATCGCTCGAGGATGCCGTGCCCCAGGAGGTGCGCGACAGGATCGATGCCGCGGTGCGCGTGGCCAATGCCGCGCTGGGCTCGCAGCAGCGGATCGCCGGCTGGCGGCTGTGGCCGGAGGCGGACTTCCCGCGCACGCACACGTTCAAGGTGAAGCGTGACCGGGTGCGGACGTGGGCGGCGGTGGACGTGCCGCTCGCGGTGACCGAGGAGGTGCCGGTGGGCGCGGGGTCGGCCGCGGGCTAGCGGGCCAGCGGGCCAGCGGGCTGGGGGGCTGGGGGGCCGACTAGCGGACGCGGCCCTCGTGCATCAGGGCCAGCGCCTTCGCCACGCGCTTCGCCTTCGTCTCCGGGTTGCTCGTCCCCTCCACCGAGAGCGTGAAGACGCGCCTGTTGGAGTACGAGAGGCCGTCGAAGAAGGCCCTGGCCACGGCATCGGCATCCAGGGCGGCCGCCAGCTCCGGCGGCACCTCGAGCTCGCGGGGCGACGTGTCCACCACGAGCTCCACCTCCACCTCGTCGCCCGCGGCGAGGCCAGCGCTCGCGCGGTGCTCGTTGGAGACGCCCAGCCACCACTCGCCGCCCATGGGCGCCACCTGGCAGCGGTAGCGGTAGGTGCCGTTCAGCGTCACCATGCAGAGGGGGCGCCTGCCGCCACCCAGGGCCTCCACGATGGCGTCCGGGACGCGGATGCCGGCTGCGGTCTTGCCGGTGGACACGATGGGAGCGCGAAAGGTCTGGGACATGGCCGGGAGTGTACGAGGCAGCGGCGAACGAGGCGATCGGCTGACGGGTCAGGGCTTGACCGCGGTGCCGATGCCGCCGAGCACGTCCGCCACGCGGGCCACCTCCGGGTCCGGCGTGGCCTCCGCGGACCACGCGTAGAAGACCAGCGTGCCGGCGATGCGCTGCAGGACGAAGCGGGTGTCGCGCGGATACTGGACGGCGCCCGTGCCGGACGCGAGGTAGCGCAGGAACTCCGATCCCACGCGGTCCGCGTCGTTGGCGGTGGGCAGCTCGTAGACCACGATGTAGCCGCCCTGGGGGACGGACGGGATGATCACCTGCAGGAGGCTGCGCGGGACGCTGATCAGGGCCGGGCTCTCGCCGGGGCGGTAGGGCGTGTTGGGGTCCTGGACCTGGAATGCGGCCGCCTCGAGGGTCGCCTTGACCTGGTCGTGCGTGCGGGCGGCCGCGGCACCGGCGGGAGCCAGCGTGGGGGCGGCAGCGGAGCCCCGGACCCCGATGCCGAGCACGGAGAACGTCACGAGGACGGCGCCCGCGAGGATGCCCAGGATCGCGAACACCGCGAACCAGATGGGCGGACCGCCCTTCTTGGACGTGGTGGCGCC
>CAIYZX010000144.1 GCA_903930745.1 uncultured Chloroflexota bacterium
CCAGCTTGAACCGGGTGGTGCTGTGATCGAACGTCACGTCCTGCCAGCCGGTGGTGGTGTGGCATGACGAGCAGCTCTGCGCGAACTGGCCGTCGTGCGGGTCGTCCACCGAGTGGCACGCCTCGCAGGTGAGCCCCAGCCCGGTCCACTGGCGGTTCACGTGGCACTGCAGGCACTCGACCTGCATGTGCTTGCCGGTCAGCTTGAAGCGCGTCACGTTGTGGTCGAAGGCCGCCTCCGTCCAGGTGGACGGGTTGTGGCAGTCCGCGCAGGCGCTGCCGAGCCGGCCCTCGTGGACGTCGTCCCTGGCATGGCAACCCGCGCAGGTGGTCTCCGTGGCGCGCAGGGCCTCGGGCGTGGTGGCTCCCTTGTGGCACGCGACGCAGGTCGCCTCGGCGTGCTTGCCGGCCAGCGGCCAGGTCTCGTGCGTGAAGTCCTTGCCGTACGTGTCGATGCCGTCGTGGCAGGCGCGGCAGCCAAGGCCGAAGGCCTCCACGTGCGCCGTCATGAACGGCTGGTCCTTCTCGGCGTGGCAGGTCTCGCAGGTCTGCGGAACGAACTTCGTCACGGTCTGGGTGTGGCAGTCCGCGCAGTGGAAGGAGGCGCCGGAGCCGTTCACCGGGTGGGCGACGAGCGAGAACCCGGTCTTCTCGTGCGGGAAGCCGGTGGGATCCGCGAGGGTGAGCGTGCCATCGGTGCCGCCGTGGTCCGTGTGGCAGGCGCGGCACTCGTCCGTGGTGGAGAAGCGGCCGTGGAAGCCATCGCCCTTCGCAAGCTCCTCCTTGACCGCGGTGTGGCACGCCAGGCACTTGTCCGCCATGCGGAGCGAGCCGAGCGGCTGGGCATGACAGGCCTCGCACCGCGCCTCAAGATCCGCGTGGGACGTGGCGCCACCCAGGACCTCCGATCGAGACGTTGCCGCAAGGTGCCCCGGGCTGAAGATCCCGTTGCCCGTGGCGACGACGAAGCCCACGAGGAGGAGCGTCGCGAGCATGGCCGCGATCAGCGCGGTCCCTGTGAGGCACCCCAGCGGTCGTCGCATGCCGCCCTCCCGCTACTTCAGGAGCGTCGCGTACCAGATGGCCGCGACGATGTGGGCGAACGCGAGGACGAACATCGCGAGCCCGATGGGGATGTGGACCACGTGCCAGGTGGCCAGCGCACGGCGTGCCCAGCGGAGCGCGCCAACCTGTCGCTCCAGCGTGCCGAGGCGCGCGATGGCATCGCGCTCCTGTCGACGGTCCGCGTCGGAGGCCCCGCCTCGGGCGAGCGCGGCCTCCGTGGCGGCGATCTCGGCCCGGGTTGACTCCACGAGCGCCTGGAGCTCTCGTGCCTCCAGGACCACGCCGTCCGCGGTGCGCGGCACGAGCGTGTAGAAGTAGCGGCCGATGAAGCCGCTGCCGACGACGAGCGCCATCATCAGCGTGAGGACGCCGGCGAGACCGTTGAAGGCCCAGGACGTGTGCAGGAGGACGAGGTACGGACCCACGATGCCCGTGAAGATGTGGGCCCGCAGCCACGAGCGAAGCGGTCCCCGAGGCCGGACCATCTCGCGCTTGCGAAGCGAGTACGCGGACTCCGTGAGCAGCATCATCGCGAAGCCCACGATGCCCAGCGAGTGGCCGAACAGGCCGCTGGCCCTCGGGATGCCGAGCCACAGGACCACGGCGAGATAGACCGCGGTGATGACCACCACGGCGAGGAGCGCGGCCAGGAGCTCGCGGTTACGCCACACCCGGTGCCGCCCTTCCCATGACCTGCGCCAGCAGCGAGCCCAGCTCTCCGGGCTGCCCCAGGAGGCGCTCGCGGATGTCGCGGATGTCGACGCGCTCGCGGATCACCCGCTGCAGCGTGCGCGAGTGGGTCTGGTCGCCCATCACCACGGCGCCGACGATCCGGTCCTCGCCCACCAGCAGCCGGATGCGGTTGCCGCCGTCGTCCAGCGTGATGCCGAAGGCCTCGAGGCGCTCGCGCCACTGGAAGCTGTCGCCGCGGGACACGGTCACGAGGTCGTTGTCGCGGCCGCCGCTGCC
>CAIYZX010000145.1 GCA_903930745.1 uncultured Chloroflexota bacterium
CGAACCCCGCAAGGAGCACCAGACCAGTGACCGTGGCGATCACCGCCCGCACCTACCAGAACCTCATCGACGGCGAGTGGGTTGACGCCGCGGACGGCGCCACCTTCGAGCGCGTCAGCCCCGCCCATGACGTGGTGGTGGGCCGCTACCCCAGCGCGGGCGTGGTGGACCTGGATCGCGCGGTCGCGGCCGCCCGCCGGGCGTTCGACGAGGGCACCTGGCCCATGATGCCGGGCGTGGAGCGGGCGAGGATCCTCAACCGCATCGCGGAGCGGATCCGCGCAGAGGCGGACGACCTCGCGGCCGTGGAGGCGCTCGAGAGCGGCAAGCCCGTCTCCCAGGCCCGTGACGAGATCCTCTCGTCCGCGGACCTCTGGGAGTACGCATCCACACTCTGCCGCCACACGTACGGCGACACCTACAACACCCTGGGCTCCGCCATGTTCGGGATGGTCCTGCGCGAGCCGGTGGGCGTGGTGGGGATGATCACCCCCTGGAACTTCCCGCTCCTGATCATCAGCCAGAAGCTCCCGTTCGCCCTGGCCGTGGGCTGCACCGCGGTGGTCAAGCCCGCGGAGATCACCCCCGGCACCACCCTGCGCATGGCGCAGATGGCGCAGGACGCGGGCCTCCCCGCGGGCGTGCTCAACGTTGTCACGGGCTCCGGCCGCGTCATCGGCACGCCGCTGGCGGCGCACCCGGACGTGGACATGATCAGCTTCACCGGTTCCACGGACGTGGGCCGCCGGGTCATCGAGGCGTCCAAGAGCAACCTCAAGAAGGTGGAGCTGGAGCTGGGCGGCAAGAACCCCCAGATCGTCTTCGCCGATGCGGACCTCGAGGCCGCGCTGGACGCGGTGGTCTACGGCGTCTACTTCAACATGGGCGAGTGCTGCAACAGCGGCAGCCGGCTCCTGGTCCAGGAGTCCATCGCGGACGAGTTCATCGCCAAGGTGGTGGAGCGCGCCAGGACCGTTCCGGTGGGCGATCCCATGGACCCGCGGACCAAGGTGGGCGCCATCGCCACGGACGAGCAGTTCGGGAAGATCCTGGAGCTGGTGGACTCCGGCCGGGCCGAAGGGGCTGACCTCCTCCTGGGCGGCGGTCGCATGGACACGGACGCCGGCCGCTTCATGGAGCCCACGATCTTCGCGGGCGTGGAGCCCACCATGAGGATCGCGCGCGAGGAGATCTTCGGGCCCGTCCTGTCCGTCATGACGTTCAAGACGGCCGCCGACGCCGCGCGGATCGCCAACTCCACCACGTTCGGCCTCTCCGCGGGCGTCTGGACGAAGGACCTGGACACGGCCATCGGCATGAGCCGCGCCATCCGGGCCGGAACGATCTGGGTCAACACGTTCCTGGAGGGCTACCCGGAGCTGCCGTTCGGCGGCTACAAGGAGAGCGGTCTCGGGCGCGAGTTCGGCCGCTTCAGCATCGACGCGTTCACGGAGCTCAAGTCCGTCCAGATGCACCTGGGCCCGCGGACCTCGTGGTGGATGCCGCGCTCCGGCGGCGACGCCCGGTGAGCCGGCTGGTTCCCGTCGTGACCGCCGCGGAGGCGGTGGCGCACGTTCCAACGGGCGCCATCGTGTCCGTGAGCTCGTCGTCCGGCCTGGGCTGCCCGGACGCGGTGCTCCGTGCCCTGGGCGAGCGCTATGCGCAGACCGGCGAGGGCGGCGATCTCACCACAATCCATCCGATCGCCGCGGGCGATATGTACGGCGTGGACGGCATCGATCACCTCATGGCCCCCGGGCAGGTGCGCCGCGTCATCGCGGGCTCCTATCCGTCCGGGCCGTCCTCTGCCACGCCGCC
>CAIYZX010000146.1 GCA_903930745.1 uncultured Chloroflexota bacterium
AACCCGGCCAGCATCCCGCCCGGCTGCCCCTTCTCGCCCCGCTGTCCTGGCGCCGTCGCCGCCTGCTCGGTGGACGTCCCGGCCCTCGTCCCCACCGCGGACGGGCGCCTGGCCGCGTGCCACCGGAGCGCGGAGCTGGTGGCCGGATCCCTCGCCCTCAACTGGGAGACCCCCGCGTGACGCACGCCGCTTCCCCGCTCGTTCCCGTCGCAGCCTCCGTGCCCACGCCTGCCCAGGCGGCCTGCGCGGCACCCGCCGCCACCGCGGAGCTCCCCACCATCGACCCGGCACTCGACGCGCGCGAGTACTTCCTGGACTTCGAGGGGTACCGCACGTGGATCGCCGTGGTGGGCGACGAGGCCGAGGAGCGCGAGCGCGGCAACCTCCCGCTCCTGCTGCTCCACGGCGGGCCGGGTGCCTGCCATGACTACCTGGAGTCCATGGCCGCCCTCTCCGCCACGGGCCGCCGGGTGATCTTCTACGACCAGCAGGGCTGCGGGAACAGCGACCAGCCAGATGACCCGGGGCGCTGGACCGTGGAGCTCTACATCCGCGAGATCAACGCCGTGCGCGCGGCGCTGGGTCTCGAGCGCTGCCACATCCTGGGCCAGAGCTGGGGCGGGATGCTCCTCATGGAGTACCTGGTCACGCAGCCTGACGGGGTGGTCTCGGCCACCATCGCCTCCTCGCCCGCGTCCATGCCGCAGTGGATCGCGGAGACGGGCCGCCTCCGCGCCGACCTGCCGGCGGATGTCATCGCCACGCTGGACCGCCACGAGGCCGCCGGCACCTGGGACGAGCCGGAGTACGAGGCCGCGGTCAACGTCTTCTACGAGCGGCACCTCTGCCGCGTGGTCCCGTCGCCGGAGTTCGACGCCCGCTCCTTCCGGAAGCTCGCCCGCAACCCGCAGGTCTACCGGACCATGAACGGGCCCACGGAGTTCCACGTGGTGGGCACGCTCCGGGAATGGGAGGTCCTCTCGCGCCTGGACGTGGTGGACGGGCCGGTCCTGCTCACCTCCGGCCGCCACGACGAGGCCACACCCGCCCAGAAGGCCGCGATCCGCGCCCGGATCCCGCAGGCCGAGTGGGTGATCTTCGAGCAGTCCGGGCACCTCTCCCACGCCGAGGAGCCGGACCGGTACATGGCCGTCCTGGGCGACTGGATGGCCCGGGCGGAGACCGGCCGCGTGCGCCGCCGCGCCGATGTGACCGCCGATGCCGGGCTCCGTGACGCGTCAAGCGCGGGCCCCGGGCGCCTCACCGGCAGGCCGGGTCCCGCATGAGCGACGTCCTCCTCCGGGTGGAGGGGCTGGAGGTGGAGTTCCCCTCCCGCCACCCCTTCGTGGACCGCCTCCGCGGCAAGCCCGCGCGCGCCTTCCGGGCCGTCCGCGGCGTGACCTTCGAGATCCGCAAGGGCGAGACCCTGGCGCTCGTGGGCGAGTCCGGCTCGGGCAAGACCACCACCGCGCGCGGCCTGCTGCGCCTCACGGAGCCGTCCAAGGGATCCGTGACGTTCGACGGCATCGACGTGCGTGCCGCCTCCTCCGGCGATCTCCGCCGCCTCCGCGAGCGGATGCAGATCGTCTTCCAGGACCCGTACTCGTCCTTGAACCCGCGCATCGCCATCGGCGCGGCGCTCCAGGAGGTGCTGGCGGTCCACAGGATCGGCGGCTCCGCGGCGGAGCGGCGGGAGCGTGTCGGGCAGCTCCTCCACGACGTGGGCCTGGGCCCGGAGATCGCGTCCCGGTACCCGCACGAGCTCTCCGGCGGCCAGCGGCAGCGCGTGGGCATCGC
>CAIYZX010000147.1 GCA_903930745.1 uncultured Chloroflexota bacterium
CGCGACGAGCTGCGCCTGCTCGTGACGCACGGCGTCCTCCACGTCTGCGGCTGGGACCATGCCGAGCCCGTGGAGGAGGCCGCGATGCGGGCCGCCGAGCGGGGGCTGCTGGGAGGCTGACACCTCCTCCCCGGCTCCGTCGCGGAGGCCGGTCCGGCGGCAAGCGACGACGGCCATACGCCGGTGACCGCAGGACGTATCATGCGCGCCTCGGCCGATCATCACGGGGTAGGGCACGCACGAGGGGACCGCGATGGCGCACGAGCGACGGCAGTACGCGCGATCCATGACGATCCGGCGCGCCCTCACCGGCAGCTTGGCGCTCTCGCTCGCCCTGGCCACCGGTCTCGCTCCGGCGACCGCGCTGGCTGCGGACGGCACCGGCCCGACGGTGGGCGCGATCACGCTCTCGCGCTCGCGCGTCGTGTCCGGCATGCCCGTGACCGTCGCGGCGGAGGGCACGGACGCTGGCCTCGTCGCGGGCCTCCAGGCCACCACCGACGCCTCGGACTGGACCCCGCTCCTGCCCGGCACGGAGGCGGATGCCACGGTCACGCGCACCGGGACCACGATGGTCAATGCCGGGGTCCTCCAGGTCGCGCTCACCGAGGACTCCACGTGCGTCCTGCTCCAGGGGGGATCCGCCTGGTGCTGGGGCGCCAACGATCACGGCCAGCTGGGAGACGGGACGACCACCTCCCGCACGATGCCCGTCCGCGTCGCCGGCCTGCCGCGCTCCACCGCCATCGCCGCCGGCAACGGCCACGTCTGCGCCCTGACCGAGGACGCGGAGGACTGGTGCTGGGGCTGGAACGACGCTGGGCAGGTGGGCGACGGCACGATGACGGATGCCACGACGGCCCGGAAGGTCAACGGCCTGCCGGCGATCGCGTCGATCGGCGCCGCGTACGGCAGCTCGTGCGCCGTCTCGGCCACCACCCGGGAGGTCTGGTGCTGGGGCGATGCCAACTACAGCAAGCTGGGCACGCTGACCGACAGCAGCCCGACACCCGTCAAGATCCTTGGGTTGTCCGGCGTCTACATGGTGCGCCCCGCGTACTCGCACGTCTGCGCGCTCACCACCCTCTCCGTCATCTACTGCTGGGGCCGCGACTACTACGGCGAGCTGGGGGACGGCGGCTCGGCGGACCAGGCGGTCCCGGTCGTCGCGCAGGTGTCGGACAGCCTCGCGATCGGGACGGGCGAGGGCTTCACCTGCTCGCTCACCGTCACGCACACGGTCGAGTGCTGGGGACAGGGCGGCAGCCACCAGCTTGGTGCCGGCACCGCCGACTCGAAGATTCCGCTCGTCGTCGCCGGCATCAGCGGCGCGCAGTCCCTCACCACGACCGCCTACCAGACCTGCGTCACGCTCACCGACCAGACGGTCTCGTGCTGGGGCGCCAACGAGCGGGGCCAGCTCGGCGGTGGAACCGCGTCGCCCGGAGGTCGCGCGCCGGCGGCTGCGGCGAACCTTGTGAGCGTGGCCGGCGTCGGCCTGGGCCCCAACCACTCCTGCGCCGTGCACACCGGCGGCGGCCTCTCGTGCTGGGGCAGCAACGAGACGAGTGCCCTCGGGCTCGGCTATGCCACGACCTCGGCGACGCCGGTGGTGACCGGGCTCGCGGGCATCCGCTCCACGTCCGCCGCCACGGATCACACGTGCGTCGTGGGCTCCGGGGGCTCGGTGTGGTGCTGGGGCGCGAATGCGAACGGCGCGCTGGGCGACGGCACCACCACGGACTCGCTCGTCCCCGTCTCAACGGGCCTGGCGGACGTCCGCCAGGTCGCGGCCGGCCCGGTCCACACGTGCGCGGTCAAGGGCGATGGGACGGTCCGCTGCTGGGGCGCCAACATCGCCAAGCAGCTGGGTGACACGACCACGACGCCGCGCCCGTCACCGGTCAGCGTGACCGGGGTGTCCGGTGCCGTGAAGGTCGCGGTCGGCGACAACTTCTCGTGCGCGCTCCTCGGCGACGGCACGATCCGCTGCTGGGGCGCCGGCGGCAACGGGCAGCTGGGCAACGGCACCACGCCGGCCACGTCGGGACCGGTCGCGCCCACGGGGATCGGCACCGCCGTGGACATCGCGGCCGCCAGCCACGTCGCCTGCGCAATGCTTGCCGGCGGCGGCGTGGACTGCTGGGGCAACGGTCCGCTCGGGAACGGCAGCCTCTCCTCCAGCAGCCCGGTGCCGGCCACCGGCCTGTCCGACGCGACCGCGATCGCCGTGGGCCCGCTCACGGCCTGCGCCCGCCGGACCGGCGGGACGCTCGCCTGCTGGGGCAACAACTTCTACGGTGAGATGGGGCCGGTGGGCGGATCGGTCGGCACGCCGACCGACGTCGCCGGCTACACGGGCGTCACGGGTGCCTCCATCGGCCTGGGCACGATCTGCGCCCGGCTTGCCGACGGGACCGCCCGTTGCTCGGGCGACGCGGAGTACGGCCAGCTGGGCAACGGCACCCGGGCCGGCGCCAGCACCACGCCCGTCACCGTCGCAGGCCTGAGCGCGGTCGCGGACCTGTCGTCCGGCTCGTACTCGACCTGCGCGACGCTGGCCGACGGGTCCGTCCGCTGCTGGGGCTATGACGCCAGCGGCCAGCTGGGCGACCAGCGCCCGGCCGTCATCGCCGCCGCGCGCCCCACCGCCTGGTTCGGTGGCCGGCTGGACCCGGGGGCGCACCAGGTGTGCGTCCGTGGCGTGGACGCCGCGGGCAACGTGTCCTCCGCACCGTCGTGCACGACGATCACCGTGGTGACCGACACCACCGGCCCCACGATCACCGCCGTTCCGGCGGTGGAGGTCCGCGCCGGCTCGACCGGCACCGTGCCGGCCAACGTGCCGGTCCGGATCTCGTTCCCGACCGCCGACAACGCGGGCGGCGTGGGCACCGGCTGGTGGGTCGTCGCCGACAGCACGGATGGCGGTCTCACGTTCACGAAGATCGCCGAGACCACCTCGGCATCCTGGACCGGTCGCCTGGTGGCCAACGGGAGCGCGCACCGCTTCCGGATCACGCCCTACGACGCCGCCGGGAATGCCGGCACCCCGCGTGACACCGTCTCCGTGTCGCCGGTGCTCGTGCAGCAGAACGCGTCCGGCGTCACGTACAAGGGCACCTGGTCCCGGGCGACCGTGGCCGGGGCCTCCGGCGGCACGGTGGCCTGGAGCAAGGCCGTCGGCGCGTCCGCGACATACGTGTTCACGGGCCGTTCGATCGGCGTGCTGATGACGACCGGTCCCGGCCGCGGGGCGGTGCGCTTCTACCTCGACGGCGTGCTCAAGGCCACCGTGGACACGCGCGCCACCGCGACGACGCTCCAGAAGGTCCCGTGGTCACTGCGCTTCGCGAGCTCGGGCCGCCACACCCTCAGGGTGGTGGTCGTGGGCACGGCGGGCCGGCCTCGCGTGGACCTCGACGGCTTCGTCGTCCTCCAGTAGCTGCTCCGGCGCGATCAGCGGATCCGGTCGATGACCAGGTCCGGCGTGGTC
>CAIYZX010000148.1 GCA_903930745.1 uncultured Chloroflexota bacterium
GCGTAGCGCGAGAGGTTGTTGCTGGTGTTGCCGAAGCCGATGAGCATCGTGCCGCCCAGGAGCAGCGGGAAGCTCCGGGTGATCACCGCCATGGTGGCGACGAAGGCGCCGATGACGCCGATGCCGTAGCCCAGCGCGAGCCCGGGCCGCCGGCCGTGGCGGGACATGTAGGCGGAGAGGAGCACGGCCCCAAGGGCCGCCCCCAGGACCACGGTGGCGCCGGGCGCGCCCGCGAACGTCTCAGACCCAAGGAGGTCCTTGGCGACGATCGTGGCGACCGTGACGGCCGCGATGTGGCCGGTGGAGCCGAGTGCGACGCCCGCGACGAGCGCGATGCGGGCACGCAGGCGACCGGCGGCGAGGGCCGCGGGTGTGAGCGGAGGGCGGGCGGTTCGAGTCATCGGTGGTGACGATACCGCCCGCTGGACCCCGGCCTCAGCCGAAGAGCGCGACCACGGCCTCCTCGAAGACGCGCGTGTGAACGTCCACGTCCTCGGCGGTGGTGGAGGGCGACATCAGGGCCATGTTGTGGAACGGCGTCATGAGCACGCCGCGGTTCATCGCCCACAGGTGCAGGAACCGCTCCAGCTCTGGATCCGCGGCGTCATGGAGCGCCGTGCCGTTGCGCGGCTTCTCGCCCAGGAAGTGGTACTCCGCGCGGCAGCCCAGGCGGGTGACGTGCCAGGGGACGTCGTAGCGGGCAAGGACGTCGTTCACGCCCGCCTCGAAGCGCTCCGCGAGCGGGACCATCCGCTCGAACGCCTCGTCCGTGAGCACCTCGGTGAGCGTCCCGCGGATGGCGGCCATGGAGAGGGCGTTGCCGGCCAGGGTGCCGCCGATGCCGCCCACGTCCGAGTCCTCGCGGTCGATGGACGCCTTGATCCGGGCGGCCACGTCCTCGGTGAAGCCGTACGCCGCCGCGGGCACGCCGCCGCCGATGGTCTTGCCGATCGTCACGAAGTCCGGCTTGAGATCGTGGGCGCCGGTGTAGCCGCCCGGCCCCGCGCAGATGGTGTGTGTCTCATCGTTGATGAGCAGCGTCCCGTACCTGCGGGTCAGCTCGCGGACGCCCTCGTGGTAGCCGGGCTCCGGCAGGACGATGCCCACGTTGGTGAGCGCAGGCTCGAAGAGGCATGCCGCGACGTCGCCCTGGGCCAGTTCGCGCTCCAGCCCCTCGAGGTCGTTGATCTCCACCACGCGCGTGGTGTGGTCCAGGTCCACCGGCCGGCCGATGTTGCCGCGCCGCGCGACCACGGCGCCCTGCTCGTCCAGCACTGCAAACGTCTCGTCAACGGAGCCGTGGTAGCAGTGGTTGTGGACGACGATCTTGGATCGCCCGGTGAGCTGCCGCGCGAGGCGGATGACGAACCGGTTGGCGTCCGTTGCGGTAAGCGTGAACTGCCAGTAGCGCGGGCCGAAGCGGCGGCGGAGCTCGCCGGACGCGGTGATCGCGTCCTCCGTGGGCAGCATGTGCGTGATGCCGCGGAGCAGCTGTGCCTCCACGGCCTTGCGGGTGGCCTCCGGCGCATGCCCGGCCATGGCGCCCGTGTCGCCCAGGCAGAAGTCCACGTACTCGTGGCCGTCCACGTCCGTGAAGCGGGCCCCCTGCGCCGCCTCCACGAAGAGCGGGTAGGGGCCCGCCCACTTGACCATCCAGTTCATGGGCACGCCATCAAGGAGCGACTCCCTGGCGCGCTCGAAGAGGGCGAGGCTCCGCGGGTTGGCGGCCTCGAAGCGGGCCATCTCGGCGGCCATCAGACGTGCGAGGCGGTCCCGGTCCACGGTTCGCGGGGCGGCCATAGGGAGTCTCCTTCCCGGCCTGTCACCGGCCGGCTGTGCGGGGCATTGCCGGGATGATGCCCTGTGCGCCGTCGCGAGGCCGGGCTGTCGCGCTCCGTGGGCTGGGTAAACGGGGGCGTCCCCCGCGCCGAGGGGGCCGGCACGGGGGACGCGGGACGAGGGAAGGAGGCGCGGGACGAGGGTCTAGCGGCGGCTGCGGCGGCCCACGAGCCGGAGGGTGCCGGCCATGGCCAGGAGCCCGGCGAGGCCCATGGCGAGGATGCCCGTCCAGCCGGTGGCTCCGTTGGAGGTGCCGACGGCGGGTGCGATGCTGTCCGTGGCGGGCGCAAGCATGTCGTCCACGCCCACCACTGCGGTCAGGGCAGCAGCTCCCTCGCCGGGATCCAGGGCGCCGATCGCGAACACGGTGTAGGCCGTCGCACCGTCGAGCGGGAGGGGATCCAGGTTGAGCGGGCAGACGGTGTTGTCGGCATTGGCGCAGACCTTGAGGTCGTACGTGGCCGGGTCGAGCTCGAGGTAGCCGGTTTCGCTCGGGTAGGCCAGGTTGTCCACAACGGTGGCGGCGCCGTCCTCGGTCAGGACGTCAACGGCCGGGGTGTCCGCGGAGAGATGCACGACCCGGACCTTGGCCTTGCCGGCCATCGCAGAGCCGTCCGTGAAGACGTTGGCGTCAATGGAGGACAGGAGGTCGGAGGCGGCGATCGTGTACCTCTCGCCGGCTGCGAACGGCAGGTCAATCGGGCCGATGGGGCAGACGGTGTTGTCCGCGGTGGCGCAGACCTTGATGCTGTACGTGCCGGCGGGGATGGCGACGTACGAGGTGAGGTCGCCGAAGACGAGCCCGGAGAGGGCGTCAACCTTGCCGTCGTTGGCGAAGACGTCCACGGACGGGGTGTCCGGGGAGCCGTGCAGGACACGGATCATGGCGTCGTCGGCGGCGGCGGTGGTTGCCGGGACGGCCAGGGCGGCGATGAGGGCGCCGGCGGTGACGAGGGACGCGAGGCGGGCGGGACGCATGTCGGTCAGCTCCAGGTGTTCTGGTGGATGGCTGGCCGGTCGGCTCGGTGACCGGTTGGGGCGGTGTCGCGACGTCGTGCCCTTCATTCGCCTCCGGTCCATGGCCGGATTGGTGGCATGAGCCGTGAATCGTTCGGCCGGCCCAGTGGGCCGGCCGGGAGTGGCTCGGGCGAAGGCAAGGCGCTCCTGCCGCGGAGCCTGGTGTGGTGGGGCGCACCCGCCCCGGCGAGGTCTAGGAGAGCCTGCGGCTGTAGCCGCAGATCTCGCAGTGGGCGACCTGGCCGATCTCGTCAACGACGAGGAACGAGGTGCAGCCGTTGGTGGCGCAGTACAGGCGGTTCGCATTGAACGCCCGGCGACGCATCCGGCGCATCGAGGATGCACGGTGCGCCACGGCGCTTGTGGTGGCGCGCGAGAGCATGAAGTTGTTCCTTCCCGGCCACATCGGGTTGTGATGAGGCCTGCTGCCGCTCCAACGGCCGGACTTCTGACATACGGGGGCCGGAGCAGCTGTACGTTTGGGACCCGGCGCGGCGGCGGTTGCGCGTGTTGGGCGTCGAACCAGCGGCGCGTGCGATCGGGCGATGTCCGAATCATCGTCGCCCGGAGCGATCCTGTCAACCAGACCCCATCCGGGCGGGGCAGACCCCCTCCGTCAGGGCACCCGCCTCAGACGCGAGGCGGGTACCCGGTGATGCGGCGGATCTCGTCGTACAGCGGCTTGAGGCGGTCGTACATCCGCAGGTAGACGTGCCGGTAGAGGTCCTCGTAGACGGCCTGGGCGGCGGGGTCCGGGTCGCGCGTCTCGATGACCCTCGTCATCTCGGCCACCGCCGCCTCGAAGGACGGCTGGAGCCCCAGGCCCACCGCGGCATCGATCGCAGCACCCAGGCCGGACGTCTCGTGCGTGTGCGGCCGCGACGCCGGGAGGCCGAAGATGTCCGCGGTCATCTGCACGGACGCCGGGCTCTGCGACCCGCCGCCGGACACGCGCAGCTCCGTCACGGGGACCTTCGTCCGCCGCCCCGTGCGCTCGGCACCGTCGCGCAGCGCGTACGCCAGGCCCTCCAGGATCGCCCGGTACAGGTGGGCGCGCGTGTGGATGTCGCCCCAGCCGATGACCGCGCCCTTCGCCTCCGGGCCCGGGATCCGGACGCCCGGCGACCAGTACGGCTGCAGCACGAGGCCCATGGAGCCGGGCGGCGTGGCGGCCACCAGCTCGTCGAACAGCGGCTCCGCGTCCGTCCCGGTGGCGCGCGCACGGGCCACCTCCGGCGCGCCGAACTCGCGCTTGAACCACTCGATCATCCAGTACCCGCGGAAGACCTGGACCTCCAGGCTGTACCGGCCCGGGACCGCCGCAGGATACGGCGGCACGAGGGGGATCACCTCCATGTACCGCTGGTGCGTGGTGTTGAAGGTGGCGGTGGTGCCCAGCGAGACCGCGCCGACGTGGGGCGCGAGGGCGCCGCTGCCCAGGATCTCGCAGGCCTTGTCGCCTGCGGCCGCGATCAGTGGGAGGCCTGCCGGGATGCCCGTGGCCTCGGACGCCCACGCGGTGATGCGCCCGATGGTGCCGCCGGGCGGGACCAGGCGCGGGAGCCACGATCGCTCGATGGGCACGGCGAGCCACTTCCAGTCGCCGTCCTTCGCCCAGGCAAGCGCCTTGAAGTCGAAGGGCTCGTAGCCAACCTGCGACCCCACGGAGTCCGCGAACTCGCCCGTGAGGCGGCCCACCAGGAACCCCGACAGCAGGAGCCAGCGCCGGATCCGCGCGAACGTGGCGGGCTGCTCGCGCGCCAGGAGGTTCGCCTCCGCGTCCGCCATGAAGGTGGCAACGGTCTCCGTGGCACCCGCGGCCCGGAACGCGAGGCCCCATTTGCCGCCGATCCTCGGCAGCCCGTCCACGCGCCGCTGGTCCAGCCAGACGATCGCGTCCGTCACCGGCTCCCCGTGCTCGTCGCAGGGCACCACCGTGCCGCGCTGCGTGGTGAGAGCCACGCCCGCGATCGCGTCCTTCCGCCCCTCGGGGTGGGCGAAGGCCTGGGCACACGCCTCGGCGATCGCCCGGACGTAGAGATCCGGGTCCTGGATCGCCCAGCCGGGCTTGGGGCTCCGGTACGGCTCGATGGGCACCTTGGCGCGCACGAGCAGGTTGCCCTGCTGGTCGAAGACCATGGCGCGGACGCTCTGCGTGCCCACGTCGATGGCCAGGACGCGGTCTGCGGTCATCGCTTGGGACCCTCCAGGAGGACGCCGGGATTCATGAGACCGTCTGGATCGAAGACCCTGGTGACCGCCTCGAGGGCGGCGATGCCGAGCGGGCCCTTCTCGGTCCGCAGGTACGGGACGGCGTCCGCGCCAACCCCGTGGTGATGGCTGATCGTGGCGCCCTCGGCGGCGATCACGGACGCGGCCGCCGCGCGGATCGCCCGCCACCAGGTGAGCGTGGCCTCCGGCGTTGAGCCCAGCCGGAAGATGAACGAGAGGTAGATGCTGGCACCCGTGGGGTACAGGTGCGAGAGGTGCGTGAAGACATGGACCTTCTCGCGATGGGGGAGGAGCGCCTGCTCGATGGCGGCCTCCAGCCGCGAGAGGAGCGTGGGCACGCGGGACCAGTCCGTGGCGGTCTCCAGCGTGTCGCTGCCGTAGCCCGCCTCCCAGAGCGCGTTGCGCAGGTACGGCGTGCGGAAGCGGGCGGCGAACCAGCCCTCCGCGAGGCCCGGCAGCCGGATGCCCTCGTGGGCGTCGATGATCTCCGCCGCCTCGTTGCGCGCGAGCCTGGCGAGATTGCGCGCCCCCGCCACGCCCGTGATCAGCAGGGCCCACGCGTGCGGCTTGCGGCGGGCGCGGATGTAGGCCTGGAGCGCCTTCACCTGTCCGGGGTGGTCGCTGAACGCCAGCAGGGTGCGTGCCTCCGCGGGCGTGGAGAGGCGGACGAGCGAGAGCGGCAGCCGGGCCTGGGCGATGGCGCGCGCCGCCTCGCAGCCCTCCTGCCAGGTGGGCATGGCCCATGCCTCCATCCCCTCGATCTCCGGGACAGGGCTGGTGCGCAGGATCACGTCCGAGAGGAAGCCCAGGCGCCCCTCCGACCCGAGGACGAGCTGGCGCAGGTCCGGGCCGGCGGCGGACGCCGGGAAGGGCGGCATGACCATCGTCCCCGCAGGGGACTCCAGGGTGCCGCCGGCGAAGAGCTGCTCGATCCTGCCCTGGCCGAAGGAGCGGAGGCCGGACCCGCGGGCCGCCACCCAGCCGCCAACGGTGGCGAGGTCGAAGCTCTGGGGCTCGTGGCCGATGAAGAGGCCGCGCTCCCGCAGCCACGAATCGAGGGCCGGGCCCGTGGTGCCCGCGCCCACCGTGACGAGCCCGCTGCGCTCGTCCATCTCGCGGACGCCGGCGAGCCCGGAGAGATCCACGGTGATGACCGGGTCCGGGAGGCGGCGGGTGGAGACGCCCCCGGTGACCGAGGTGCCGCCGCCGTAGGGGACGAGGCGGGCGCCCTGCGCCTTTGCCCGGACGAGGATGTCGCGGATGTGGGCGGCGGTCCTGGGGCGGGCGACCGCGTCCGGGACGGCGTCCAGGCGGCCGCTGCGCAGGTCCACCAGGTCCGGGAAGGACTGGCCACGGGCGTGACGCACCCGGCCCTCCGGGTCCAGGTCCAGGAACTCGCCGGGCTTCGCGCGCGACGTGGGCACGGCCGCGACCACCTTGGCGAGCGTGGCGTCCACCGGCGGGCGGCCCGGGCCCAGCTTCTCGGCGAGCAGCGCAAGGCCTCCCTCGGAGACCTCCGCGGTGTGTCCCTCGTCGCCCCAGCCGTTCCAGCGTCGCATCGCGTCATCGTGCCCGATGCGGGGCCGCACCGCTATGCTCCGGCGTGATGGATGACCCTGAAACCCCGCTGACCCCGGAGCGCGTGGTGCACGTGCTGGGCATGGTGCCGCTTGTGCCCGAGGGCGGGTTCGTGGCCGAGACGTGGCGCGACGCCGGCGCGTCCTCCATCCACTACCTGATGGCGGGTTCCGACGTCTCCGGGCTCCATCGCCTCGCGCACCTGGAGATCTGGGCGTGGCACGCGGGTGCGCCCGCACGGATGCTGCTCGTGTCGCCGGAGGGCGAGCTCACGGAGCCCGTGCTGGGCGTGGACCTGGCGGCGGGCGAGCGACCGCAGGTCGTGGTGCCGCCGGGCTGGTGGCAGGCGTGCGAGCCCGCGGGGGACTGGACGCTGGTCTCCACGTTCGTGGCGCCGCCCTACACGGACGACATCGTCACCTTCGAGGGCGGCGCGGCCCTGGCGCAGCGCTACCCGGCGCACGCGGAGCGGATCCTTCGGCTCGCCCGCGGCTGAGGCGCCCGGCGCGCCCGCCAGGGGCGCGGATCAGACCGGGGGCCAGGGGAGCGCGGGGCGGCGCGGGTCCGGCTGCGGGAAGACACCCGCCTCGATGAGCCGGTCCAGGCGGCGGCGCGTGGCGGTGACCTCGATCCTGTCCAGGAGCCCTCCAAGCGTCTCGCCGAGGGCCGCGTCCAGCCCGGCCCGGAGCTCATGCAGGACGGCCAGCTCCTCGTCCGCGAACGGCTGCCCGCGCCACGCCCAGAGCACCGTGCGCAGCTTGGGGACCGGCGAGAAGGTCACGCCGTGGTCCACGCCGTACACGTGACCGCCATTGACCACCACCAGGTGGCCCGCCTTGCGGTCCGTGTTGTTCACGGCGGCGTCGAAGACCGCCATCGGCCGCAGGACCGGGTCCTCGCCAACGACCAGCGCCACGGGGTCTGCCGCCGGGTCCGCGCGGATCCAGAGCTGGACCATCCCCTCGCCATACTCGCCGTCACGCAGCACGGTGGGGGGGACGAGGTTCCACGGGGTGGCCCGGGACGTCTCGAAGGCGGCCACCTCGCGGCGGGCCAGCGTGCCGTCCGGGAAGTCCACCAGCGGCCGCTCGCCGGCGACGGGCTTGTAGATGCAGGCGGCCTCCAGCCCGTCGAGGCGGGCCACGCCCAGGAGCGCGTTGTTCGTGGAGGCGGAGAGCAGGCCCACCAGCTCCACGGTCCCGTGCGCCAGCAGCGCCAGCGCCGTCTCCACCGCGAGCACGGGCATGGGCAGGCCCAGCTCGTCGATCGCGTGGCGCTCGTCAACCTCGGCCTCGTCGGCCTCGTCGTCAACGTCCAGCTCGGCGTCCGGATCGGGCGCCCCGTCGTCCTCGGTCTCCGGCCCGGCATCGTCCGGACGATCCCCGGCCTCGCGCATCGGCCGCGCCGTCAGTTCAGGAGGGTGCCGTGGCTGTGCCCGTTGCGGCGCGGGCAGAGGTGGCCCTGCGGGTCCAGCGGCTGGCCGCAGAGCGGGCAGGGCGGCCTGCCGGACGCGATGATCCGCAGCGCCCGGGCGATGAACTCGCGCGCGTACCGCGGCGTGATCCGGACGCGGACGAGATCCGGCCCGTCGTCGTCCTCGGTGTCGTCCTCCTCGGGGTCGTAGTCCTCGTCGTCCACGATCTCGCGAGCCTCGAGGACCACCAGGTCGTCGGCGGTGTCCCAGCCCAGCGACAGGGTCCCGGCGCGGAAGACCTCGTTCAGCGGCTCGTCCAGCGCGGCCGTGTCGCCCACGAGGTCCGGGACGTCCTCCGCGCCCTCGATGCCACGGCGGACCAGCTCGTCCAGCAGGTCGCCCAGGCGGTCCGCGAGCGCCGCCACCTGGAGCTTCTCCAGGGAGACCGAGACCACCCGCGCGCCCTCGCGGACCTGCAGGAAGAACGTCCGGGCGCCGGGCTGGCCCACGGTGCCGGACACGAACCGGTCCGGATGGTCGAAGAGATGTCGTCTGCGTGCCATGAGGGCGTCAAGGTACCCGAACTTGCGGAGGGACGAGGGGTTGGGCGGCGACGGCGAGCCGCGCTCAGATCACGTTCACGGCGATGGCGTGGTGGCCCCGGGCGCCGTCCGGGTCCGGCGGCGTGAACCGGTCCTCCTGGACCGTGCCGGTGCCGTCCGTGGCGCGCACCCGGATGGTGTGGCGCCCAACGGCCAGGTCCGCGGCCAGCTTCCACTGGACCCACGTCTGCGGGCCGATGGCGCCGGCGAGGATCGCGTCCTGCCAGGGCCCGTCGTCCAGCGCCACCTCCACGCGGGAGATGCCCCGGTCCGGCGCCCAGGCCACGCCGCCGATGGCCACCGTGCCGGCGGGGACGCTCGCACCCTCGCGCGGGGTGTCGATGCGGGACTGCGTCAGGATGGGTGCCTCCTTGGCCCAGCCGCGGGGGACCCAGTAGGCGTCGAAGGCCTCGAGGGTGGTGAGCTCGATGTCCGAGAGCCACTTGGTGGCGGACACGTAGCCGTACAGGCCCGGGACGATGAGGCGGGCGGGGAACCCGTGGCGCGCGGGGAGCGGCTCGCCGTTCATGGCCACCGCGATCAAGGCATCGCGCTCGCGCTCCGGGGCCGTGACCCAGGCCGTGGGGAAGCCCGCGGTCCAGCCGTCCACGCTCCGCGGCACGATCTGCGTGGCGCCGTCCCTGACGCCCGCCAGCTCCAGCACGTCCGTCAGGCGGACGCCGGTCCAGCGCGCGTTGCCGATGAGCCTTCCGCCCACCTCGTTGGAGACGCAGGCGATGGTCACGTAGCGCTCGACCAGCGGCATGGCCACCAGCTCGTCGAAGGTGAGCGTGACCTCGCGCTCCACCATGCCGTGGATGCGCAGCTGCCAGGTGTCCAGGTTCACCGCGGGCGTGACCAGCGCGGTGTCGATCTGGTAGAAGTCCTCGTTCGGTGTGACCAGCGGCGAGATGCCGTCCAGCGCGAAGGCGTCGTCCGGTGAAGGGCTGGCTGCCGGGTCAACGGCCTGCGGGATCACGTGCGCGGTGCCCGGGGCGCCGGTGGCTCCGGGCGTCGTTCCATCGCCGCCGCTCACCACGGCGGCGGCGCCGTCCGCGCGGGCGCCCAGGATGGCGCGGCCGATGGAGAAGCCTCCCACCGAGGCGAGCGCGACGACGCCGGCGCGGGCGAGGAAGCGGCGACGGACGCCGTCCGTGGCGGAGGCTCCACTGGCGGACGGCTCGCCTCGCGGCGTGGCCCAGGCCCGCAGGATCAGCAGCGTCTGCATCCCCACGCCGCCCTGGAGGATGGCGGAGAGGACCACGAGCGTGGACTGGGCGTCCGCCTGGCGGAGTCCCGCGAGGGCGCCCACGATCCCCAGGGCGCCGATGCCCACCGAGGCGGGGACGTCGCTCCGGCGCGCGGCGAGACCGATGAGGGCGCCCGCTCCGAGGACCACGGCGGCCACGAGGACCTGCAGGACCGGCTTGTCCCACTGGCCCAGGAGGCCAACGACCACCTCCTTCGTCCCGGGCGGGGCGAGGTCGATGACGGCGGCGCCAACGGCCGAGACGGGGGAGGGGGCACCCGGCAGGAGGGCCGCGACGAGCTCGCCGGTGGCGAGGGCCGCGGCGGCCGCGACGACGCCCGAGAGCGCGGCATGGCGCCCGGAAGGGGCCGGCAGGGGCGGCTCCGGCGCCGGGGGTTCCGGCACCGGTATGGACGGCTGGGTGGGGGACGCGGTGGGGTCGCTCATGACTTCACCCTGTGGTTCGTCCGAGCGACCCCATTGGATCGCGCTAGGCGCGAACTTCCTGCCTGAGGAAGAGCACGTACGCCAGCGCGAACATCGCCACGGTCAGGGCGACCAGCAGCACGATCTGCGGCCAGACCAGCAGGATGGACTGGTCCAGCGTGAGCAGGGACGGCAGCGCCTCCTGGGAGGAGACGTACTGGCCCAGGTTCGTGGCGCCCAGGACCGTCTTCGTGGCGGGGTTCATCACCGCCTGGACGACGTCCTGGTAGAGCGTGGCCGGCGAGATCCGGAGGAACAGCGCCGACGCGGTGGTGGAGGCGAAGTAGTCCTGCGCGGTCCCGGACGTGTTGGCCGGGAAGATCACGTTGGCGATGATCGGCAGGAGGAGCTGGCCGAAGAACGCGAGGCCCAGCCACGTGCCGAAGCCCACGAGGGCCGCCGTGGCGGCACCGCGGACCACGACCGAGAGCAGGAGCGCGAACGCCAGCCAGAACGAGGCGTACAGCACGGTGGCCGCGAGCCAGACGATGACCCGGGCGATCTCCTCCGGGGAGGGGACGATGCCCAGGCGGACCATCGCGATCGCCGAGATGAGCAGGACCAGGACGCCCAGCATCAGGCTGATCACTGCGATCCCGCCCACGAACTTGCCGTTGACGATGTCGTCGCGGTGGATGGGCGCGGACAGGAGGCGCGAGAGCGTGCCCTGCTGGCGCTCCACGTTGATCGCATCGAAGCCGAACGCGATGCCCACGAGGGGCACGAGGAGGCCGGCCAGGAACACAGCGGTGAGGCTCATCGCGCTCTTGCTGCCCGCCACGAAGACGGCCAGGAAGAGCGCCTTGGCCCCGGAGACCTCCGGTGCCGCCGCGCTGATGTCGCTGGAGATGAAGTACATCGGGAAGATCGCGGCCATGCCCACCACCACGAGCAGGACGAGGAAGCGTGTGCTCTCGAGGTGGTCCGCGAGCTCCTTGGCGGCGATCGTCCGCCAGCCGCCGGACGGTGCCTTCTCGGCGCGCCGGGCTGCGGCCACGGACGCACGGGTGTCAGCGGGCGCGGCCATCGGTGCCCTCCGGGACGTACTTGCGATAGAGGTCCAGCAGGTCCGTGCCGCGCCTGCGCAGGTGCGTCAGCGTGAGGCCGGCCCCGGCGAGGGCGGTGGCCAGCGGGGCCGTGACGTCCTGCGACGCCGCGACCACGCGGAGACGCTCCTCGTGGTGGTCCGTGGTGACGGACGTGACGCCCGGGACGGCGAGGGCCACGGCGTCGATCGCGGACGGCAGCCCTTCGATCGCCACCTCGAGCTCCACGGCCGTGCTGCTGCCCGCGGCCAGCTCGGCGAGCGGCCCCGCCGCCACCAGCTTGCCCGCGGAGAAGAAGCCCACCCGGTCGCACAGGCTCTGGACCTGGCCAAGGATGTGCGAACTCAGCATCACCGTCAGGTTGCGCTCCGCGACGAGGCGGCGGAGCATCGCGAGCAGCTCCTCCACGCCCGCCGGGTCGATGGCGATGGTGGGCTCGTCCAGGATCAGGACGCTCGGGTTCTTGACCAGCGCGTCGGCGATGCCAAGGCGCTGCTTCATGCCGCGCGAGTACGCGGAGGTCTTCTTGTCGGCGGCGTCCTCGAGGCGGACCTCGTGGAGCAGCTCGTTGATCCGGCTCTCCGCCTCGGAGCGGGGGATCCCGTTCAGCTTGGCGGTGTAGCTCAGGTTCTCGCGGCCGGTGAGGCCCGGGTAGAAGCCCACGGCATCGGGCAGGTAGCCCACGACGCGCTTCACCGCGAGCGGCTCACGCTGCGGGTCCAGGCCCACGACCCGGACCACGCCCTTGGTGGGCTCGGTGAGCCCCAGGAGCATGAGCACGGTGGTCGTCTTGCCGGCACCGTTGGGTCCCAGCAGGCCGAAGACCTCGCCGCGGCGGATGGTCAGGTCCAGGCGGTCCACCGCGGTGAACTGGCCGTACTTCTTGGTGAGGTGGCGCGCGACGATCACGGCGTCCTCGGGGACGTCCGCGAGCACCTCGGCGGCGGTCACCCGTCGCCTGGTCCGCGGCGCATCCTCGGGGCGCTGGCTGGGGCGGCCGTCATCGGGGCGGCTGGCCGGCTTGGCCTCCCGCCCGACATGGCTCCCGCGTCGCGCGACCCCCCGCCGCCCCTCGGGCGACGGCGTTCGCTCGTCGGTCATGGGGTTACCGCCGACCGTACGTCCGGAAGACCCAGAAGAGGCCCGCAAAGACGGCCGCGATCAGCGCGATGCCCGCGATCCACCAGAACGTGGGGGTCTCCACGCGCACGCGGATGGCCACGTCGTCCGACGCGTCCGCGTTCTTGACCGTGATCGTCATCTCGTAGTCGCCGGTGATGGCGTCGCCGGACGGGACGATCTTGGCCGTGACGGTCGCGGTGTCGCCGGGGGCGATGGTGTCGATCGTCTCCGGGTCGAAGGTGACCTTCCAGCCCGTGGGGGCGGACGCGGAAGGCGTGACGGCCGTGATGGGCGACGTGCCGGAGTTCACGACGGAGATGGTCATCGTCTTCTCGGTGCCGGCGTTGGCGGTGGTCGAGAGGACGCCGTCCGGCGTGCTGGCGGTGAGCTTGTAGGAGCCCGTGATGGTGATCTGCATGTCCGTGGTCACGGTGCGGCCGCCGCCGGTCAGGATGGCCTGCACCGGGTACTGGCCCGCCGTGGCGTCTGCCGGCGGCGTGACCGAGACGCTGAGCGTGTTGGTGCCGCCGGACGGGACGTTGATCGTGGTGGCGTTCGCGGCAGCCTGCGGCTTTGCATTGACGGTCCAGCCGTCCGGGCCCTTGGCGTCCAGCGAGAAGGTGATGTCCTCCGCCGTGGTGTTCTTCGCGGTGAGCGTGAACGTGAAGGCGGTGGAGGAGGAGCCCTTGAGCTCCGGGAAGTCGCTCTTGAGGGTGACGTCGCCCGCGGCGTTGGTGTCAACGGTCACGGACAGGGCGAGCGTGGAGGTCTGGCCGCCCTGCTGGCCCACGATGGTGAAGGACTTGGCGCTGGCCGTGGCGTCCGCCGGGATGTCCAGGTCGAACTGGACGGTGGCGGGCTTGTCCGCGGTGACGTAGGCGCTGGTCACGGTGGCGCCGCCGCCGTGGAACCGGGGGTTCCACTCCTTGGGGGCGGTGGTGGAGAGCTTCACCTCGCCCGCGGTGCCGCTGGCGATGGTGACCGAGAAGGACGGCGTGCTGCCCGGCGTGACGCTGATGCCAGGGAACTGGGTGGTGACGCTGAGGGGGTCTGCGGCGGCGGCGAGCGGTGCGAGGGGGCCTGCAACGACCCCGAGCAGGCCGAGGAGCAGGAGGGTCCGGACGACGAGGCGAGTGCGACCCGTACGACCGGGAGCGCGATCCGACATGCGTGACTCCGCGTGACA
>CAIYZX010000149.1 GCA_903930745.1 uncultured Chloroflexota bacterium
AACGGCACGCGAGCCTGGCCTGCGGCGCAGGCGCGCACGCGGGCTGGAGGTCGGATCGGCGCTCCTGTCGGCCTTCTCGCTCTTGTTGCTCACGCGGCCACGGTACGGCATCCGGCACCGTTCCGGCGCGGTTTCGCCCGGGAGGTCAGGCAGATGCCACCGTGGCGGGGAGGCTCGCCAGGATCGGGTCCGTCCACTGCCATGCCGCACCGTGGTGGCCGCCAACGCCGCCGCGGGCCGCCTCAACGCGGAGCGGCAGGCCGAAGATCTCGATGAAGCCAACCGCCGCCGCATGATCGAAGGCGTCGGTCTCGTCGTAGGTCGCGAGGCGCTTCTCGTAGAGCGAGAGCGGGGACCGGCGGCCCACCACCTCCGCGCGCCCGTGGTCCAGGCGGATGCGGACGTCGCCGCTCACCACGCGCTGCGAGGACATCACGTACGTGCGCAGGTCCCGCGAGAGGGCGCTGAACCAGAGGCCGTCGTAGATGATCCGCGCCAGCTCGTCCGCCACCACCCGGTTGAACCGGAGCTGCTCGCGCGAGAGGACCAGCCCCTCGAGCGCCTTGTGCGCCGTGTGCAGGATCATCGCGGCCGGGGCCTCGTAGATCTCGCGGCTCTTGATGCCCACGAGCCGGTCCTCGACGTGGTCGATGCGCCCCACGCCGTGCGCCGCGCCCAGCGTGTGCAGCCGCTCCACAAGGTCCACGCCGGAGAGCCGCTCGCCGTCCACGGAGACCGGGATGCCGCCCTCGAAGCCGATGACCACCTCAACCGGCTCCGGCGCAAGCGACGGCTTGACCGTCCAGGCGTACGCGTCGTCCGGCGGCGTGGCCCACGGATCCTCCAGCGGGCCCGTCTCGCAGGAGCGGCCCCACAGGTTCACGTCCACGGACCACGGGGTCTCGCGGGTCACCGGGACCTCGATGCCGCGCGCGGCCGCGAGATCCACCTTCTGCTCGCGCGTCAGGCCCATGCCCACGCGCATCGGTGCGATGACCTGGAGGCCCGGGTCCAGCGCGTGGACCGCCACGTCGAAGCGGACCTGGTCGTTGCCCTTGCCGGTGCAACCGTGGGCGACCGCCTCCGCGCCCTCCTTCTGCGCGAGCTCCACGAGGAGCTGGGCGAGCAGCGGACGGGCCAGGGCGGTGGCCAGGGGATAGGCGCCCTGGTAGAGCGCATCGGCCTGGAGCGCGCGCAGGGCGTACCGGGCGAGGAACGTCTCGCGGCCGTCGATGACGTAGGCGCGCGAGGCGCCGGCCGCCAGGGCCCGCTGCTCCACGTCCGCGGGGAGCGAGCCGCCGCCAAGATCCACGGAGAGCGTGATGACCTCCGCGCCGTACTGCTCCTTGAGCCAGGCGACGGCGACGGACGTATCGAGACCGCCCGAATAGGCGAGCACGACCTTCTTCATCGGAATGGGGCCTCCGCTGGTGACGCCGGGGCTGCCGACGCCTGGATGGCTTCGAACCGGTCAAGCCAGCGCAGGAGCGAGGGCTCGTCGGCGAACAGGACAAGGAGGGTGTTGTCGCCGGCCAGGGTGCCCACCTGCTGGAGCAGGGTGGACTCGTCGATGGCCTGGCCGATGACGTTGGCGGTCCCGGGCTGGCCCGTGAGGACCAGGATCAGGCCGGACCGGCCCACGGTGACCGGGATGTCCGCGAGGATGCGGCGCAGGCGTTCGTCGGAGGGCGGCCTCGCGGGTGCGGCGGCGCCCAGGTCCTCCGGGTTGACGTAGACCAGGTGGCCGTTGCGGGCCACCTTGGCAAGCCCCAGCTCCGCGATGTCGCGGCTGACCGTGGCCTGGGTCACGTCCACGCCCTGGGCGTGGAGCTCCGCGAGGAGCTCGCCCTGGCTTGCGATGGTGTGCGACGCCACGAGCCTCCGGATGGCGGCGTGACGATCGCGCTTGGCGATCACGATGGTCAGGCGCCCGCGCCGGATGCGGAGACCCGGGTGCCGAAGGTGGGATCCTCCAGCGAGCGGGTGAGCGCGTTCTCGGCGGACCCGTCGGAGATGATGGCCTCCGTGCCCTCCCACGCGAGCGCGGCGAGCGCGGCCTTCACCTTGGGGATCATGCCGCCGCGGATGACGCCCTCGGCGATGAGCTGCTCCGCACGCTCCGCGGTGATGGAGTCAAGCTTGTTGCCATCGGCGTCGCGGATGCCGTCCACGTCCGTCATGAGGACCATCTGGCGGGCGCCGAGGCCCGCAGCGAGACCGGCCGCGGCATCGTCCGCGTTCACGTTGCAGACCATGCCCTCCTCGTCGCGCGCCAGGGGCGCCACCACGGGGACCTGGCCGGACACCATCAGCGAGTCCAGGAGGTCGCGCCGGACGCCGGTCACCGTGGCCACGAGGCCCACGTTCTCCAGCCGCCGGCCGATGAGCAGGCCGCCGTCCACGCCGGACAGGCCCACGGCATCGCAGCCCACGTCGCGCAGGGCCGCCACGAGCTCGCTGTTCACGACGCCGCGCAGGACCGCGGCGGCCACCTCGAGCGCCGCCGGGTCCGTGACCCGCAGCCCGTTCTCGAAGCGGGTCTCCACGCCCAGGCGCGCGAGCCACTCGGTCATCCGCTTGCCACCGCCGTGCACCAGCACGACCGGCCGCTTGCGGGCCACCTTGGCCACCTCCACGAGGACCTGGTGCTGGTCGGCGAGCGTCGTGCCGCCCAGCTTGACGACGACGATCTCGCTCATGTCGTGTACTCCGAGTTCTCCTTGACGTACCCCTCTGTGAGGGGGCAGCCGAAGGCTTCGCCGGTGCCGTGGCCAAGGCCAAGGTCCAGGCGGACCAGGACGTCCTCGGTGTCCATGGATGCACGGGCCGCGGCCTTGTCGATGCCCGTGGGGCCGCCCGTGGCCCCGTCGTACGCGAGGTGGCCCGCGATGGCGATCCGGAGCCGGGCCGGGTCCACGGCCGCGGGCTGTGCGGCGCGCGCCTTCGCCTCGTCCGTGGAGAGGCCGGCGGCCTCGAGGATGGCCTGCTCGGCGGTCACCGCGTTGCCCGCGGCACCGGCGATGCGGCCCCAGTTCGCATCCTTGCCGTGGATCGCGGCCTTGACGAGGCTGCTGCCCACGACGGCGCGCGCGATGGCCCTCGCGTCCACGTCGTCCGCGGCGCCGCTCACCTGGCAGGTGATGAGGCTGGTGGCGCCCTCGCCGTCCCGCGCCTGCTGGCGGGCGAGGTCGCGGGCGACCACCTCCACGCCGGCCGAAAGGGCCGCGTACGCCGCCGGGTCCTCGTCCACGCTCGCGGCGCCGGCGGCGCCGGACGCGAGGAGGAAGACGGTGTCGTTCGTGCTGGTGTCGCCGTCCACGGTGAGCTGGTCCCAGGTGGTGGCGCTGGCCGCCCGCAGGATCCGCCGCAGCGTGGCGGGCGACGCGGTGGCGTCCGTGAGGACGATCGAGAGCATCGTGGCCATCCGCGGGTGGATCATGCCCACGCCCTTGCAGATGCCGGACACGGTGACGGTCACGGTGCCGCTGCCATCGGCCGCCGGGAGCTCCACTCGGGCCGCCGCCATCTTCGTGACGGAGTCC
>CAIYZX010000150.1 GCA_903930745.1 uncultured Chloroflexota bacterium
CGGGTTGCGGGTGTCGGCGGGCGCGGTGCGCCGGGAGGCGGCCGTTGCAGCGGCGGAGGCCGCCGCCTGGACGGGGCTTCCCTGCGAGGCCGTCGCCTGTGCGGCGATCGTGGATGCCGCCGTGGCCGCACCGGCGCCACCCGGGGCGCCCGTGACCGGGGCGCCGTGCCGGTCCACGTCCTGCGCCACGGTGGTACCGGTCGCCGTGTCGGCGGCGACGGGTCCCGGCACGGGCGCATCGGCGAGCGGGCCGGCGTCGGTGGCGGCGTGCCGGGCAGCGGCCTCCGTGACGGCGGCGCGAGCCGTGGCGGCGGCGGTCTCCGGGATGCGGGACGCGTCCGGGCCGTTGACCTTCGTGGCGTCCCTGCCGGTCGTGGCGCCGGACGCGCTGGCCGCGCCGGACGCGCCGGCCGCGCCGGACGCGCTGGCCGCGCCGGAGGTGGTCATGGTGGCGGAGCTGTCCGCCGCCCCGGTCTCGCCGAGCGCCGCGGCAAGTGCCTCACCGGTCGTGCGACGGGTGGAACCACCCGCCCGCGGTGCGGAGGGAGCGGCAGCCGCAGCTCCGGGCGCGGACTCGGGCGCGCTCGTCGCGGTCGCAGCGGCACCACGCGGAGCGCCCGCCGCCTGATCGGCGGCCGTGGAGGCGACCGGGTCCGTGACGATGATGGGAGTGGCGACAGCCGCGGCGGCGAGGGCCGACGCGACGCTCGGGGACGCGGTGGCCTGGGTCGCGGTGGTGTCGGACTCGTCGGCGGCGTCCCTGGTCTCGCCATCGGCGGCGGTGCCTGTGCCATCGGCCGGGGCGGCGGCCCCGGTGCCGGCGGCGGTCGCCTGCGCATCGGCGGCGTCAGTCTCCCCTGCGGCATCACTGGAGGCATCGGCACCCGTGGTGTCACCTCGCGCCGCCCGCGGGGCCCTGGCGGCCCTGGTTGCCTCGCGACCCGTGCCGGTCCTGGTGCGCCCGAAGGCGTGCTCGTCGTCGCGGCCGTGGTCCGGCTGCGGGTCCTCGATGGCCTTGGGCTCCGTGTGGTCCTGCTGCCCGCTGCCGGAGGCGGCGTCCGTTGCAGAAGGTGAGCGATCCGCGGTCGCCGCAAGCACGCGCCCGAAGTCCGAGCCGGCGCCCCTGGGGCCCGAGGCGGGCGCGTCGCCTGCCGGGAATCGCCCGTCGGCCGCGCGCGGCGCGAGGGCGGAGAGAAGGCTCGCCACGGGAGCGGTCATCGGGCCACCACGTCCTTCAGCATCTGCAGCTTGCCCGTGAGCATCCGGGAGGTCGCCGCGTACTTGAGCTGGGTCTCGGCCAGCGTGGTCATCTGGGTGTCGACGTCCACACCGTTCGCGTCCAGTCGCATCTGGAGCGCGGCATTCCCGGACGAGGCGGCGTAGATGGACGGCAGCGTGGACTCGCCCGGCACGCCCGGCAGGTGCCCGGCAGCAGCCTGGGCCAGCGCCTCCGAGGCCGGCGGCGGAGTCTGTGGCGGGTTCATCGCAAGCTGCGGAGACGCGGCGCCGGCCATCTGGGCGGCCAGCTCCTGCTCGAAGCCCACGCTCACGGCCTTGTAGCCTGGCGTGTCCACGTTGGCGATGTTGGCGGCGATGGCCGCCTCCCGGGCGGACAGGCCGTTGAGCGCGCCGGTGAGCGCGCGGGTGGCGGGGTCCACGAGCCAGTTGCTCATGCTGCGGCCTCCATGTACCCGGCCCAGGTGTGCAGGACCCGGTTGACGTAGTGGCGGGTGGTGGGCGAGTTCGGGATGCCTCCCCCTGCGGCGGCGACCGCGCCCTTGCCGGCCTGGTAGGCGGCGAGGGCCACGTCCACGCGGCCGTAGATCTGGAGGTTGCGGGCGAAGTACCTCGCGCCGGCGCGCAGGTTCTGGGCGGGATCGAACGGATCCGTGACGCCCAGCGCCTTGGCGTTGGCCGGCATCAGCTGGCAGAGGCCGAGCGCGCCGCACCGGCTGACCGCGTCCGCGTGGAACGACGACTCCGTCCTCACCAGCGAGGCAAGGAGCAGCGGGTCGATCCCGGCGGCCGTCGCGGCGGCCCGGATCTCGGCGGCGTACGGGATGCCGTCCGCGACGGCGTCGAACCGGGCGAGCGCCGCGGACGTGGTGGACGAGACCGCGGCCGAGGGCAGGACGGACGTGTCCAGGGAGCCATCTGCGGCACCCGGGAGGCGGCCTGCGGCCAGGACCGGGAGCGGGTCCACGTCCCGGCCGCCGACGGTGAGCTCCAGGTGGAGATGCGGGCCCGTGGTGTTGCCGGTCATGCCCACGACGCCCAGGCGGTCGCCGGCGGCGACCCGATCGCCCGCCCTGACGTCCAGGCCCGCGGCCAGGTGGGCATACAGGGCCGTGGAGCCATCTGCGTGGCGGACCTTGACCACCACGGCGCCGTCCGGGTAGCGGCCGGCGAACTCGACGACGCCGGACGCCATCGCGCGCACCGGGGAACCCAGCTCCGCGCCGAAGTCCACCCCATCATGGAAGTGGTCGTAGTGGACGCCGTTCACGGTGGCGGGCGCCGAGTAGACGGACGCCGTGGGGCCGAAGTCCTGGGTCAGGCGGCCGTCCACGGGCGACGTGACGGCGAGCGGGTCAACCGTGCCGTAGGCCGAGAAGCCGGCGGTGGCGCCGGCCGAGGCCACCGGGGAGGCGCCGGCCGGGGTGGCGCCCGCCATCGCGAACCGGGTTGCGCCAACACGCGCGGCCGGCCGGAGCGTCTGCACTGGCGTGGTGCCGTCCGCCCATGGGATCGTCCAGGCGCCGTTCACCGGTCCACCGGAGGCGGACGCCAGCGTCGCGTCGAAGGTGCCCGTCGCCACGGGTCCCGCACCGCGAACGGCGCCTGCAGCCTGCGCAGGCCCCGAACCGGTCGCGACCGGCTCTGGGGCGCCGGTCGTTCCCGAAGCCGACTGTGGGCGTCCGGCCACGGCCAGGACACGCTCGGGACCGCTCACTTCTCGCCTCCCGAGACCACGCCGCGGGCGTGCCGGACGCCGGCGAGCTCGGACAGGGTGGCGTCCTCGACCCGCTGGGCCTCGAGGATCTCGGCATGGCGCATGCGGTCGCGGAGTCGCTCCACCACCTCGCGGCGCTTGGTGGCCTCGGCCAGCGTGGAGCGCGCCTCGAAGAGGTCCGTCGCCTTCAGCTCTGCGGCGTCACGGCCAAGCCTCGTCTCGTGCTCGGCGAACTCCACGCGCCGGATCGAGGCGACGATGTCGCCGGCGAACGCCCCGGTCGCCTCCAGCGCGGTGAGGGCGCTGCGGGACTCCTCCTCGCGGGCCTTGAGGCGGGCAACGATCTCGAGGGCCTTGCGGTGCTCGTCCAGGGCGGTGGCGAGCCGGGCACGCGCCGCATCCTCCGCCATCTCGCGGAGGCGGAGCACGACGGCCAGGCGGAACGCGCCGGTCACCGGGCCACCCCGGCACCGCCGGCCGGCTCAAGCAGCCCGATGGCCTCCATCGCGCCCACCACCGTCCCAACGTCGCCGGTCTCGCCCGCGTCCTGGCGGAGGAGCTCGTCGATGTCCGGCTTGAGCCGGATGGAGCGGTCGATGGCAACGGACGAGCCGGGTGCGTACGCTCCGACCTCGATCAGGTCCTTGGCGCCCTCGTACTCGGCGAGGGCCGCGCGCAGGGAGCCCGCGAGGCGGCGGTGGTGGTCCGTGGTGATGGACGGCATGACGCGCGACACCGATGCCAGCACGTCGATCGCCGGGTAGTGGTTGCGCTCCGCGAGGGAGCGGGTCAGGACGATGTGCCCGTCGAGGATGGACCGGACGGTGTCCGCCACCGGCTCGTTGAAGTCGTCGCCTTCCACGAGGACCGTGAAGAAGCCCGTGATGGTCCCCTCGTCGCCCGAGCCCGCACGCTCGAGCAGGCGCGGCAGGTACGAGAAGACGCTCGGCGGGTAGCCGCGCAGGGCCGGGGGCTCGCCCGCGGCGAGGCCGATCTCGCGCTGGGCCATGGCCAGCCGGGTCACGGAGTCCATGAGGAGCGTGACGTCCTCGCCGTCGTCGCGGAAGGCCTCGGCGATGGCCATGGCCACCTCGGCCGCCTTGAGGCGCAGGAGGGCCGGCTGGTCGGACGTGGCGACGACCACCACGGAGCGCGCGAGGCCCTCGGGGCCCAGCTGCTCGTCGATGAACTCCTGGACCTCGCGGCCACGCTCGCCGATGAGCGCGATCACGTTGGCGTCCGTGGAGCTGTGGCGGGCGATCATGCCCAGCAGCGTGGACTTGCCCACGCCGGAACCCGCGAAGATGCCCATGCGCTGGCCCATGCCGGTGGTCAGCAGGCCGTCGATGGCGCGCACGCCGGTTGACATGGTGCGCGTGATGCGCGCCCGGGCCAGCGGATCCGGCGTGGAGGCGGCCATGACGCGCACGTCCGCGTGGAGCGGGCCCTTGTCGTCGATCGGGCGGCCGAAGCCGTCCAGCACGCGGCCCAGGACACCGCGGCCCACCGGCACGCGGAACTGCTGCTCGCGGAGGCGGACCGGGGAGCCCGGCTGCACGCCCGCGATGTCACCGAACGGCACCAGCGTGATGCGCTGGTCGCGGAAGCCCACCACCTCGGCGCTGACCGGGATGTCGCCCTCGAGGTCCACCCAGCAGATGGAGCCCAGGCGGACGGTGAGCCCGGCGGCCTCGATGGTGTTGCCCACGACACGCGTGACGGAGCCCGTCGCGTGCACGGTGGTCGCGGACGACACCGCGCGGCGCAGGTGGCCCAGGAGCGGAGGGTGCGGCCGGCCGTTCATGCGAGCTCCTCCGGGCCAAGGTCGAGCCCCAGGCTCGCCAGGGCCTCGAGGTCGAGCGCCGCCGGGTCGAAGCCGGCGGCGGCCACGAGCTCCGCGAGGGGGTCCGCGGCTGCCTCGGGGTCGGGTGATGGGGCCGCCAGGTGCGCGGTGGGCGCGAGGCCCGCGGCGCCGGCCGGGCGGAGCGTGGGGACGGCAGCCGCGACCGGCTCCTGCGTGGACGACGCGGCGGCATCCGTGCCGGGCCCCAGCGCGGCGCCGATGTAGCCCGGGATCGCGGCGTCAAGCGCGGCGGCCACCTCGGCCAGCTGGTCCTCGAACCCGGCCTCCACGAAGCCGTGCTCCGTGCGGAGGCGGCAGCCGCCCACGGGGAGCGTGGGATCTGCGGAGAAGGCCCACGTGAAGCCGCGATGGCGGGCGCCGTGCCGCGCGGTCCACGCCTGCTCCACGGCCTGCACGGCGGACGGGTGGAGCTCAACGGTGATGACGGAAGCGCCGGCGGTCTGGCGCATGCCGGCCTCGATGGCCGCCACGAGGACCGCCGGGTCATGGCGCAGCTCCGCGGCCAGGATCCGGCGCGCCACCAGGACGGCCAGCTCCGCCACGGTCCGGGCCACCATCTCCACGTCGCGCGGGACCGCGGTCTCCAGCGCACGGGACATGCCCTGCGTTGCGGCGATGATGCCGTTGAACTGCTGCTCGGCCATCGTGCGGCCGTCCGCGTAGCCGCGCTCCATGGCCTGGCGCTGGGCCTCGTCGATGCGGGCGAGCACCACGGGGTGCGCCATGGGGTCCTCGGGCAGATCCCGCGCCTGCTCCGGGCGTGCCGGAACGCCGACGGGCCCCTTCCAGGGCTCGCCGGCGCGCCTCGACGCCTTCCCGGAGAGGACGCGCTCAGACATATTCCTCGTCGCCCGTCGGGATCGTGATCTTGTGCTCTTCGTGCAGCCTTCGGACCACGACGACGATGTCGTCCTGCTCCTTGATGATCGTGGACCTCGGGGTCTTCTTGCCGGTCTCCATCTCCTCGACGAGCTGCTCGCGCACGCGGACGGACACGGCGCCCATGAACGCCTCCTTCAGCGCGCGGTCGGCTCCACGCAGCGCCGTCGCAAGGTTGTCCAGCTGGATCTCGCGAGCGATCGTGGCAATGTCGTTCCGGTCGAGCTTGATGATGTCGTCGAAGACGAACATCTTCTTGCGGACGTCGGCGGCCAGGCCCGGATCCCGCCGTTCGATGTCCTCGAGGATCGCCTTGGACGCGCTCTGGTCGATGTTGTTCAGGACCTGCGCGAGGGCGTCGTTTCCGCCGACGCGGGCCGTGGCCGCCTGCTCGTTGCGCAGCACGCGCACACGGATGCCGTCCTCCAGCTGCGCGATCGCGGCCTCCGGCAGGTCCCGGTCGCCCGTGGCGGCGATGCGCTCCGCCACGTCGTACGACAGGTCCGGCGGCAGGAGACCCAGCACGTTGGCCGCGTGGCGCGCCTCGAGATGGGCGAGGACGATGGCGATCGTCTGCGGGTGCTCCTGCTGGAGGTGGGCGGCGACCTGGTCGTCGGTGACCTTCGTGAGGAACTCGAAGCGCTTGCGCTGCTGCTTCTGGACCACGCGGTCCATGAGCGCGATGCCCCTGTCCTCGCCGAACGCCTCCACGAAGAGGTCGAAGGCGTAGGACTGGCCTCCCTCCATGTCGCCCATCTCGGAGAACAGGCCGCTGTACGCCTCCTCGAGGATGAAGGCCCTGTGCTCGGCGGGAACGCTGCGGATCTGGAAGATCTCCGCGGCGATCTTCTCCTGCAGCTCCGTGTCAGATCCCGCGAGCGCCTTCATGATGGATGCCGCCGGACCCGTCCCGATGGTGATCATCAGGTAGGCAACCTTGCGGAGCCCCGTCATCGAGGGAATGGGCGCGTGCGCCGGCACCGGCGCGACCTGGGGAGTGGGCAGTTCGGTCATCTGGTGGTCTCAGGGCGGCCGCGCCTAGCGGCGCCGCCGGTTCTCGTCTTCGTTGAGCCAGGCCCGCGCCATGCGAGCGACGGGCTCCGGGTTCTGGCCGGCCACGTTCTGGATGTGCTCCAGGGCGCGCTGCTGGGCGGACGGCGGCGCCGGAGCCTCCGGGATCTCGCCGTAGCCGCCGGCGCCAAGGGCGGCGAAGGACATGTCCCCGGCGCCCAGGGCGGCCATCGGCATGCGCGCGGCGGACAGCTGCATCTCCTCGGCGCGGCGGCCGAGGGCACGCATGTTGCGCCAGGCGAGGAAGAGCAGCGCGGCAAGGGCGAGGCCGCCGCCCACCTGCGGCAGCACGCCGCCCACGGTCTCCATGATCCCCGCGGACTCGGCCGCAACGGCGGTGGCGTCCTTGGCGGGGTCGTAGAAGGCCACCGGCTGGACTTGCAGGCAGTTGGCGTCCGCGACGCAGCCGCCCTTGTCGTCCAGCTGCAGCGACGCGATGCCCGCGGTTGCGGCGATGGCGTTCGTGAGGCTGGCGGAGTCAACGCCCTGGGCCTGCAGCGCCGCCTGGTCCAGCAGGACCGCGACGGAGACGCGCTTCACGGTGCCCGGCATGCTGATGATCTGCTGGACGGTCTGGGTGTTGGCCCAGTTGACCGTGGTGGTGTGCTTCACGTAGGTGTCGGGGCCGATCGACGCCGAGGGTGCCGCCGACGCCGAGGGGTCCGGCGACGCCGAGGCGTTGGGGTAGGTGATCCCGGCCACGTTGGAGGCCGTGCCCGCGATGCCGCCCGCGGCCGCGGCCGCATCCTGGCCCTGCAGCTCGACGCTGTCCTGGGCGGAGGTGGGCGCGCCCTGCTCGATCCTCGTGACCTGTTCGGTGATCTTCTGGAGGTCCACGTCCGCGCTCACGGCGACCTGGCTGTGGCCCGCACCGAGCGTGGCATTCAGGAGGGCGGTCACCTTGTTCGCGATGTCGCGCTCGATGGTGGCCTTGATCGTGACGGCATCGCCGGCGGCGGTTGACGGCCCGTGGAGCGTGGTGCCGTTGGCGTCCACCACCGTCACGTTGTCCGGGGAGAGCTTCGCCACGGCACCGGAGACCAGCGCCACGATGCCCGTCACCTGGTCGCCGGACGGCTGCCCGCCGCCCGCCATCTTGATCCACACGGACGCGCTGGCGGGCTGGTCGTTGGAGGCAAGCGTGCCGGTCTTGGCCGGGACGATGGTCACGGATGCGTCGGAGACGCCACGGATGCTCTTGATCTTGCCGGTCAGGTCGCCCTGTAGCGCACGCTGGTACTTGACCTGCTGGTCGAACTCGGTGGCGCCGAAGCCCTGCTGGTCGAACATCCCGAACCCGGTGCTTGAGCCGTCCGCGGTGTAGCCGGCGTCGCTGGCGGCGATCTTGGCGCGGGCGGCATCCGCCGCGGCCACCTTGATCGTGGCCCCGCCATCGGCGAGGTCGTACTCGATCCCGGCGCCGTCGAGGGCGGCCGTGACGGTGGAGGCTGACTGCATGTCCAGGCCGCCGAACGCCACGACCATCTGCGGCTGCCCGGCCCACATCACGAGACCCACGAGCAGCAGCACGGAGAAGAGGGCACCGAAGACGATGCCGATCCGCTGGCTGATCGTAAGGGTCCGGACGAGGGAGACGAGCTGGTCGATCATGGTGGTTCAGGCCTCTGGGCGAACGACGGGGGACCGTCAGATCTGCAGGCGCATCAGCTCCTGGTAGGCCTCGAGCAGCTTGTCGCGGACGGCGATGCCGGTCTTGAGACCGATCGACGCCTGCTGCAGCTCGAGCATCACGGTGTGGAGGTCGGCGGAGCCACCGGAGGCGAAGCTCGCCATCGACGCGTCCGCGGAGTTGAGCTGGGCGTTGAGGTTGCCCAGAGCGTCACCCAGCGAGTCCAGGAAGGACCCGCCGGCGGGGGAGGGCTCGGTGCCGCCGGAGATGCCGGTGATCCCCGCCGTGCCGTTGACGCCGCCGATGGACGAGACGCCGCCCGCCGCCCCGGGGGCCGCAGCGCCGGCTGCACCCGCGACGGAGCCCGCGCCGCCGAGGGCGGCCGAACCCGTCGTCCGGAGCAGCGAGGAGATCCCGCCGAGCGGATCGATCGCGGCCATCGTCAGCGCCCGATCTCGATGGCGTCGGTGGCGGACTGCTTCGCCGCCGCCGTGACCGTGGCGTTCATGGAGTAGGAGCGGGCCGCGCCCATCAGGTCCGCCATGTTCGCGGCCACGTCCACGTCCGGGTAGGAGACGAAGCCCTGCGCGTCGGCATCCGGATGCGTCGGGTCGTACACGCGGATCGGGTCCCCGCCCACTGCGGCCACACCCGTGACGGCGACGCCGGGGGTGGCGTCATTGCCCAGGGAGACGGCGGAGAAGACCGGTGCGACGGCCTGGTACGGGCCACCCTGCGCGGTGCGGGTGGAACGCTGGTTGGCGAGGTTGGACGCCGCCGTGTCCATGCGGAAGCGCTCGGCCGTCAGGCCTGACGCAGCGATCCGCATCGTGTCGAAGACGCTCATTGAACTCCCAGCCTTCAAGTGTTCCGGCGAACGACCGCATGTTCGGCCGGAGGCCCGTCCAACAACATCGGGGCATCCCCCCAGAACCCGGCGGTGCCGCCTGCACGGTCGTGGTGAGGGCAGACCCCGAGGCCTCGGGGTGCTCCCCCACGAACGGCGTAGCACCACGCTGCGAATGGGCCGTCCGGGTTGCCGGATCGGCGGATTACACTCGGACCGATGGAGCGCAGGATGGACGCCGAGGTCGAGCGGATCCTTGCCGGTGCCCAGCTCTGGGCCCGCCTGGAGCCGGGACCGGGCGCCGGCGCGCAGCCGTCACCCGGCGAGCTGGGGCTCGTGGCCGGCTGGGAGGACGGTTACGCGGGATGCGTTCCATTCGCCGCAGGCGACGGCGCGGACCAGTGCCGAGCGTGTCCGGTGGCCGTGGTGACCGCGGCGATCACCACCGGGCGGCCCGCGTTGGACACCTGCCCCAACAACCAGCGGCTGCTCGCATTCCCCGCGCCGGCGGGCTCCCGCTCGTCCGCGGCGGTGCTGCGAATGGAGCCCTCGGGCACCGCCGAGGCGCCAGTGGCCGGTGCGGATGTGCTCCGGGCCGCGCACCGCCTCCGCTCCGCGAGCGGGCTGCTCGCCTGGCAGGTGGACCAGCGCCAGCGGGGCGCAGACCGGCGGAGGACGGCCGCCGCGGCCCTGGCCCAGATGATCGCCACCACGGAGGAGTTCCACCGGCTCTACACCAGCGCCAATCGCGATCGAGCCTCGTCCGAGCAGGCGGCGACGCGCCTGGACACGCTGGCGCGTGAGACCCTGCGCGAGAGCGAGCAGGCGCGCGTCCACGTGGCGCATGTCCTCCACGACACCGCCGCGCAGTCGATGGTGAGCGCCCACCGCTTCATGGAGGCCGCCCGGGCATCGCTCGGCGGCACGCGCCCGGAGAACACGCCACGCCACCTCGATGCCGCCCAGGAGCGCCTGCTGACCGCGATCCGCGAGGTCCGGATCGTGCTCAACACCCTGGTCCCGCCAGGCCTCGAGGAGCTGGGCCTCGCGAACGCCCTCAAGATCCAGGTCCGCGACAACGTGCCGGGCGCCATCGCCACCTCGGTCACGGGCGAGCTTCCGCGGACCGAGGGCTGGCTGGAATCGGAGCTCTTCGCGCTCACCGTGGAGGCAATCACGAACGCGGTACAGCACGCGGAGTGCTCCAGAATCGCGATCGATCTGCGCGCAGCGCGCGGGCACGGCATCATCACGGTCACCGACGACGGGATCGGCTTCGATCCCGCGGCGGCCAGGCGACAGACCCAGGAGGGCATCGGCCTGATCGGGATGACCCGGCGTGCGAGCTGGCTCGGCGGAAGAGTGGACGTCACGAGTCGCGCCGGACAGGGCACCACCATTCGAATCTCCGCACCGCTCGTTGAGCCAGAGGGAGCAGACGAGCCGGACAAGGCAGCCCCGGGAGGACCACAGGAACCATGAGCGAAGGACCCAGCCGCGTCCTGCTGATCGACGATCACGAGATGTCCCGCCGTGGCCTTGAGGCCATGCTCTCCACCGCGGACTGGGTGGAGGTGGTGGGCGAGGCGGACGGGTGCGAGCCCGGCCTCGCGCAGATCGCACGCCTCCAGCCGGACATCGTCCTCCTGGACATCCGCATGCCGGGACTGGACGGGCTCTCCTGCCTTGACGAGATCAAGAAGCTGGAGCACCCGGTGGCCGTGGTCATCGTGACGCTCTACAACGACCGCCGGTACGTCCTTGAGGCGATCCGCCGCGGTGCCGCGGGCTACGTGCTCAAGGAGGCCTCCACGCAGGAGATCCTGGCCACGATCCAGGCGGTGGCCGATGGCCAGCTCGCCGTGGAGCCCGGCCTGCTCCGCGAGGCCCTCATGGCCCCGGCGGAGGAGCCGGCCGCCGAGGAGACCGCGCGCGCCCGTGCCGAGTCCTTCGCCCTCACGCCCCGCGAGCTGGACGTCCTGCGTCTCCTCGCGGACGGCATGACGAACAAGGAGATCGGCGGCCAGCTCTCCATCGCCGAGGACACGGTCAAGAAGCACGTCCAGAACATCATCTGGAAGCTCCGGGCCGCGGACCGCACGCAGGCCGCCATCGTGGCCTACAGGGCGGGGCTCCTGGATCCCGTCGAGGGATAGCGGCGCCCGTTCCACCCGGGGCCCGCCCGCCGCCCGTGGACACCGGGGGCGACGGCCACGGGCTCAAGGTCGCCGCTGGTTCCGCCGACCCCTCCCCTACAGGGGGCAGCAGGAACCAACGATGAACGCGACAACGAGCACCACCAGCACAAGCGCGCACGTCGCCGTGCCGGTCTCCACAGGGGGATCGGCGGGGTCGGCGGCTGCGGCCGCCCCCGTGCTCAGCCTCCCCGGGTCCGGCAGGTTCCTGACCCAGGTCCCGGCCACGGATGGCGGGGCGCAGACACCGCAACCGGCAACACTGCCGGAGACGCAGCGTGCGCCACGCGTCCGGGACGCGGAGCTCACGGTCCCGCTGGACCAGTTCGCCAAGCGGGGCGGCCCGGACGCCTCCGTGAAGACGGCGACCGGGGTCGTCTACGTGCACGCGGTCTTCCAGATGGATCCCACCACCAAGGAGATGTCCGTCTCCATCGTGGACGAGGCCGGCCGCCTGGTCCGCATGATCCCCCCGGACTCCGTGGCGCGGATGATCGCGGCCATGGCCACCTACCGAGGCCGCTGACCGCCGGGGCCGGCGACGCCGACCGCCTGTGGCGCGCGCCCACACACGCGCACGCACGCACGCCAATCAGGGTGAACCCCTAGATCGGCGCCCCCAGGACGGCCCGTTCGCGGCCCCTGCGGACGAAGGTACTCCCTCGACTAGGCCGTTGGCGTGGCGCGCGCTGTCACCGATACCTACACAGGAGGGAGACGCCCTCTCATACGCAGTACCGCCAACCACCGCCAAGGAGCCGCATGAACGCCCCGTCCATCGCCCCGGCCGCCGAGCAGGCGCTCGAGCGCACGTTCGAGCGTGCCATGGCCGCCGCGGGCCGGGCGCTGGGCGAGATGAGCGGCCACGAGATCCACGTCGTCGCCACCGAGGTCGCCTGGACCTCGTCGGCACAGGTGGTGGAGGCCGCGGGCGGCGCGGGAACCATCGTGGTTGGCATCTACCTGGGCATCACGGGCTCCCTCACCGGGCACTCCGTCCTGGTCCTCCAGCCGGAGGGTGCACACCGCCTCGCGGGCCTTCTCCTGGAGGGCTTCGCCGAGATCGCGCGCACCGACGACGCCGAAACCCCCTCGTTTGACGACCTGGAGCTGTCCGCGCTCCAGGAGGTTGGCAACGTCACCGTGGCGGCCTTCCTCAACGAGGTTGGCAAGCACCTGGACGAGCCGGTCTCCCCCACCGTGCCGGTGGCGATCACGGACATGGCGGGCGCCATCCTTGACGCGATCCTCGCGGACCTGACGATGGAGCACGACGAGGTGCTGGCCGCCCGCACCTCGTTCATCAACGGCGGCGACACCATCGAGGGCGCCGTCCTCGTGCTGCCGCAGGAGGAGAGCCTCCAGCGTCTGCTCAAGGCCCTGGGCGCCGAATGATGACCCTCGCCGCCCCCACTGCGCCGGCCGTCGCCGGTGAGGGCCGCGTCCTCGTCGCCGGGATCGGCGAGATGGTCATCACCCGCGACCCGTCGGACGTCCTCGTGGCGTACGGCCTGGGCTCGTGCGTCGCGCTCGCCGCGTGGGATCCGCAGACGCGGCTCGCGGCGCTCGCCCACTTCATGCTGCCGAGCGGGCCCCTGACGCACCCACCGGTGAAGTTCGTGGACAGCGGGCTCCCCACGTTCCTGGCGGAGTTCGCGAAGGCCGGCGGCTCACCCCGTCGAGCCCAGCTCAAGGCAGCAGGCGGCGCCGCGATGCTCGCGGTGGTCGCCACCACCATGGAGATCGGCAAGCGGAACGCGGACGCACTGGACAAGGCGCTCGGCCAGCACGGGCTGCGCCTGCACCAGAGCGACCTGGGCGGCAAGGCCGGTCGAACCGTTCAACTGGAGCCGGCCACAGGCCGACTTCTCATCAAGAGCGTGAGCAGCGTCTCGGTCCTCTAGGCGCTGGCACGAACAGGAGGCCTGCAACCACCATGGCGAAGATCCTCGTCGTCGACGACGCCGCGTTCATGCGGCTTCGGGCGGTGAAGCTGCTCGCCGAAGCCGGGCATACCGTCTACGAGGCGGAGAACGGCCGGATGGCGATTGACGTCTACAAGGCTGAGAAGCCGGACGCCGTGCTCATGGACATCACGATGCCGGAGATGGACGGCCTTGAGTCGCTCTCCGAGATCCGCAAGATCGACCCGGGCGCGAAGGTGGCGATGCTGACGGCCATGGGCCAGCAGTCCATCGTCATGGACGCGATCAAGCGCGGTGCGCGAGACTTCGTCGTGAAGCCGTTCGCTCCCGATCGTGTCCTGGGCGCGGTGGACAAGCTGCTCTCCGCCTGATCCCCGCCCCACCCCGGTCGCTCAGAGCACCACCAGCGGGAAGGACCCTGCGCCGTGGCACCCATCCGCGTCCTCGTCGTTGACGATTCGGCGTTCATGCGCCATGCCGTCGGTCGCCTCATCGGCGAAGCCGGCGATCTTGTCGTGGTCGGCTCCGCCTCCAACGGGGTGGAGGGCCTCAAGGCCGCGGCCGAGCTGAAGCCTGACGTCATCACGCTTGACGTTGAGATGCCCGTCCTGGACGGGCCGGGGATGCTGCGGCGGCTGATGGCCGAGAACCCCACACGGGTGGTGATGCTGTCCAGCCTGACCACCGAAGGTGCGGCGGTCACGCTTGACGCGCTGGATGCCGGCGCCATCGACTTCGTGGCGAAGCCAGGTGGCTCCCTCTCCATCGACGTGGGCCGCGTGGGCGCGGACCTCGTCGCCAAGATCCGCGCGGCCGCCGCGATGTCGCCTGCCGCGTTCCTCGCCCACAAGGCACGGGTGACCGCAAGGGCGGCGGCACGGCCGGTGATCAGGCAACCCATCGCCGCGGTCGCACGCCCGGCGCGCATTGGTGGCGTCTGCTCTCGTCGCCTGGTGGTCATCGCCTCCTCCACCGGCGGCCCGGCAGCGCTCAACGCGGTGGTGCCCAAGCTCCCGGCGCACCTGGGCGCAGGCGTGCTCCTGGTCCAGCACATGCCGCCGGGCTTCACGGCCCAGCTCGCCGCACGCCTTGATGCGGCCGGCAACATCCCGGTCCACGAGGCCGCGGCCAACGACCTCATCGTGGACGACGAGGCCCTCATCGCCCCCGGCGACTTCCACATGATCACGTCCATCTCCGGGCGGATCCAGCTCTCCTCCCTGCCGCCGGTGAACGCCGTCCGGCCGGCCGCGGACGTCACCCTGCAGGCCGTGGCGCCCATCTGGAAGGACCGCATGCTCTGCGTCGTGCTCACGGGCATGGGGCAGGACGGCAAGGAGGGGGCTCGGCTCGTCAAGCACCATGGCGGCATGGTGATCGCCCAGGACCGCGACACGTCCACCGTGTGGGGCATGCCGGGGTCCGTGGTTGAGGCTGGCCTCGCGGACAAGGTGCTGCCGCTGGAGCGGATCGCCGAGGCGATCACGAACTGGTGCACGAGTGGCGCCGGCAGCCCGCGCATGGCGGCAACCGCTCCCCTGCCCCGGCCGCTCGCCGGACGCTGATCAGGGTCCACCGGCCGGGGAGCCGGCCTTGTCCGGCGGGCTCCCCGTGAGACCCCGCCTCAGACGCGCCTGGTGATCCTCGCGAGCTCCTGCTTCAGGATGTTCGCCTCGGACAGGACCATCTCGAAGGCGGAGTTGCGCTGGTTCTCGTTGAGCGTCTTGTCGCCGGCGACGGCCACAGCGTCCACCAGGCGGCCGGCCCCCAGGAGCGCCGCCGGCTCCCGGAACCTCCGCAGCAGCTCCAGGCGCTCCACGAGGTCCTTGCGGTCCTGGGCATCCCGCATCCGCGCGATCAGCTCGTCGAGGCGGGTCTCGGCCTTCTCCACGAGGAAGCGATACTCGGTCTCGTCCTCCAGGTCCAGGCGTGCGATGGCCTCGAACTTGGCCTCGATCACGGGGGTCGCGCGGAGCAGCAGCTCCGTGACCTTCTCCGTCAGGAGCGCGGGCCGTACGGGCTTCACGAGGAAGTTCCGCACGCCGGCGTCGATCGCCTCCTTGACCTGCTTCTCCTCCGCCTCGCCCGTGGCCACGATGACCGGGATCTGCGCGTAGCGAGGGTTGCTGCGCAGGAAGCGGAAGAACGGCAGCCCCTTCATCCGCCCGGGCAGATCCGTGTCCATGATGATCAGGGTGGCCGAGGCGTCGTTCTTGAGCCACTCCAGGGCTGCCTCGGCCGAGCCAACCTCGACGGAGTCCTGGGCCGGCTTGAGACGCAGCAGGGTCTTTGCGTAGAGGTGCCGCGAGACGGGGTCGTCGTCAACGATGAGGACGGTCACGGCGCAACCTCTCCAAGCGTCTCGGCCGGGCGCGCACCGCCGCTCCCGTGCCGCTCCTTGTCGCCTCCGGGGACCGTCGCGCCGGCGGTGGCGGCGTCCCCCGGCGTCATCGTCGCATAGGCGCGCCGGTCCTGGTGGACGCTGGCGGGAGTCCAGGCGCGGCGCCCAGAGCGCGAGAGCTCCCGCAGCGCCCCAACGGTCTCGGCGAACGATCCGTCCAGGGCGTCGTAGATGGACTCCGCTCCGTCCAGCGTCCCCGCCTTGCCCAGGCTGTCCAATCCCCTGGCGAGGGCGTACATCCGCATGGCGCCGATCTGGCCACAGCCGCCCTTGAGCTTGTGGGCGGCCTTCTGCATCGCGTCCACGTCCCCGCTGTCGATGGCGTCCGCGATCCGTCCGAGGAGGTCCGGCGTCTCGACCGCGAACACGTTCACGATGTCACCGAGCACCGCGAGACCGCCTTCGTCGTCCAGCATGCCGATGCCGCGTAGCTGGCCCTCGTCAACGAGCGCCGACAGCCTGGCCTCCTGCAGGCCCTCCGTCACGGCCCGTGTCCCGCCGGACTCGACCGGCCAGGACGGCATGGCGGGTCGCGTGGCTCCGGCGCTCGAACCCGAGCCGGCCCCATCGGCTTCGGCACCTGGAGATGCCGCTGGGGCACCGGGCGCGTGTCGTTCGGCAACGGTCCCGCCACGGGGCCCGATGATGCGGACCAGGGCCTCGGCGAGCTGCGAGCGACTCACCGGCTTCGCGATGTAGTCGTCCATCCCCGCCTCGAGACAGCGCTCGCGATCACCGGTCATGGCGTTCGCGGTCATGGCGAGGATGGGCAGGCGCGGCAGGTGCTCGTCCGCCTCGCGGGCACGGATCCGGCGCGTTGCGTCAAACCCGTCCAGCTCCGGCATCTGGCAGTCCATCAGCACCACGTCGTACGAGGCCCGGGCCAGCGCCTCGAGTGCCTCCACGCCGTCGCCGGCGATCTCCACGACGCATCCGAGCCGCTCCAGCAGGAGCGTGGCCAGCCGGGCGTTGACGGCGTTGTCCTCGGCCAGCAGGACGCGGCTGCCGTTGAGGCGGCCGGCGCCGGCGCCCGGGTCGTCGGCGTGCTCGTGGACGGGTGTCAGCGTGGCGCCCTCCACCGCGAAGAGGCCCTCCAGGATCCCGTGCAGCTCCGCCTGGTGGATGGGCTTGCGCAGGTAGGTCGCGATGCCGGCGGCCGCGGTGCGCCCGGAGATGGCACGTCTGCCTGGGGCCGCGAGGAGCACCAGGCGTGTGCCGGCGAGGGACGGGTCCTCCTTGACCAGCCGTGCGAGCGTGAAGCCGTCGGCGATGGGCATGGTCTCGTCCACCAGGCCCACGTCCACGGGCGCACCCGCGGCGATCGCCCCACGAAGGACGCTGAGGGCCTCCGGGCTGGTCGCCGCCGTCATGACCGTGAAGCCCCATGACCGGAGCTGGTGGCCGAGGATCTCGCGCTGCGTGGCGTTGTCGTCCACCACGAGGGCCCGCCGGCCCGCGAGCCCTGTGCTGGGCATGGCGGGGGCAGGCGCGGTCTCCGCCACATCGAACCGCGATGTGCACCAGAAGGTGCTCCCGGTGCCCACGGTGCTGTGGACCCCAACCGTTCCGCCCATCATCTCCGCCAGCTGGCGGCAGATCGCGAGCCCGAGCCCGGTGCCGCCGTAGCGGCGCGACATGCTGCCATCCGCCTGCGTGAACGGACGGAAGAGGCGAGGCAGCGTCTCCTGCGGGATCCCGATCCCGGTGTCGCGGACGGCGAACCGCAGCAGGACCGTGCCGTCATGCCCGTCGTCCTCGAGGGTCACGCGTGCCACCACCTCGCCCGCCTCCGTGAACTTCAGCGCGTTCGACAGGAAGTTGAGGATGACCTGCCGCAGGCGGGCGGGGTCGCCGCGAAGGCTCGCCGGGATGTCCTCGTCCACGACAGAGACGAGCTCCAGGCCGCGTGCCGCTGCCGGCTCCGCGAAGAGGTCGATGGCGCTCTCGACAGTCTCCCGCAGGTCGAAGTCGATCGTCTCGAGGTCCAGCCGCCCGGCCTCGATCTTGGAGAAGTCAAGGATGTCGTTGATGATCGTGAGGAGGGCATCGCCGGACGTGCGGATCATGGAGATCAGCTCGTTCTGGTCGCCGGTGGGGTTGGTCTCCATCAGGAGGTTCGCCGCGGTGAGCACGCCGTTCATCGGCGTGCGGATCTCGTGGCTCATCGTGGCGAGGAAGGCGCTCTTGGTCCGGTTCGCGGCCTCCGCGGCGTCGCGGGCGCCACGCAGCTCGTCGGCCGTCCGCACCCGCGCCGTCACGTCGCGATAGAGCCAGAGATGGCCCAGGAGCTCGCCGTCGTGGCGGATGGGCAGGTAGTCCCGCTCCAGCACGCGACCGTCAAGGAGACCCACCTCCTCGCCCGTCACCGGCCGGCCCGTGAGGATGAGCTCGTCCACGCCCTGCGCGAAGCCCTCGGCGTCCAGGAAGCGGCCCCGGATCGCGTCCACGATCACCGGCATCGGCCAGCCGTCAAGCATCCGCGGCGAGAACGGAAGGCCGAAGGCGCTGCAGAAGGCCTCGTTGGCGAGGACCGCGTGGTGGTGCTCGTCCTCGACGAGCACCGCGGCCTGCAGGTTCTCCACCAGCGTGGCAAGACGCGACGAGGTGGCCCGCAGGGCATCCTCACGCGCCTGCCGTTCCGTGATGTCCTCGCCCAGGGAGGTCACCGAGGTGATCCGGCCCTCGGCGTCCCGCTGGAAGGTGCGGTTGAACGAGATGAGGCGGCGCTCGCGGAGCCGCGTGACGACCTCGATCTCCGCGTGGAGCGGAAGGGTTCCGTCCAGCATGGCGCCACGCAGGCCCGCGTCGTACGCGTCCGCCTCCACCGGGTCGTCGGGGGCGACGAGCGTGGCACCAACGGTGCGGCCGATCAGCTCCTGCCGGGCACGGCCCGTGAGGGTGAGCAGGCGGTCGTTCACGTAGACGACGAGCCCTGCCTCATCCACGGTGAGGGCGGCCAGCTGGATCGTGTCCAGCGTCTCGCGGAAGCGCAGCTGGGTCTCGCCCAGCGCCTCCTCCGCATGCCGGCGGGCGGTGACATCGCGGGAGTTGGTGACGAGAACGGGCTGGCCGTGCTCGTCCTCGATACGCCGGGTCACGGACTCCAGCCATGCCCATCCCCCGTCGGCCGTGGCATAGCGGAGGGCCACGGGAAGGCCGTTGGGGCCGTTCGCCGTGAAGGCCGTGACGAACTCGGAGATCAGTCTCCGGCGGTCGTCGGGATGGACGTGGCGGAGCGTCCGCGTGTGGAGATAGTGGGACGGCGCGTAGCCCAGCACGCGCTCCACGGACGGGCTCATGTAGACGAGGTCGCCGTGCCGGTCGATGATCGCCGTGATGTCCGAGGAGTTCTCGGTCAGCATCCGGTGGTATTCCTCGCTCCGGCGCAGGCGGGCCTCCGCCTCCAGGCGCGGCGTGATGTCCGAGATCGACCAGACGCGGTGGGTCACCACGTCGTGCTCGTCGCGAACGGCGGTGATGACCAGGCGGGCCCAGAACGTGGACCCGTCGCGCCGCGCGACCTCGACATCGCGCCCGGGCTCCGTCGAGGCGCCCTCCGGCACGAGACCCGCGAGCGGGTTGGCATGGGTGACGAGAGCGGGGGCGGACCACCCGGTGAGCCTGCTGAAGGTGGGGCTCACGAAGACGACGGGCTGGCGGCCCGCGACCTCCGTGATGAGGATGCCGTCCGGCGACGACGAAAGCGCGCGGTCGCGGATGCGGACCTGGCGGAGGCCCTCCTCCCTGGCGCGGGCTCCCTGCCGGACCACGGCGAAGACGGCGGCACCGGACAGGATCGGCAGGACCACGCCGGCGACCAGCAGCAGGATGGCAAGCTGGCCGGCTCCCATCCGCGAGGCCGCGGCGATCATCTGCACCGCCACGTCGGCGTCCTTGGCCTCGGCTTCCACCCAGTTGCCCATGTCCTGGCGCAGCATGAGGAGTTCCGAGCGGACCGACTTCGGGATCGCGATCGACTCGTCCAGGGGCAGCTCGAGGAGGATGGTCGCGAACGCCGCCTCGATCTCGTTGATCCTTGCCACGTGGTCGTCGAGCGTCGCCAGGACCCCCGCTCCACGCTCGTCCACGGACACGTCGCGGATCACGTCGCGGAGGCCCACGGAGTGCGCCGTGACCTCCCGCAGCGCAGCGAGCAGGCGCCCTCGAGCGCCCCGCTGGGACTCCAGCATGCCCTGGACCTGGGTGGTGACCTCCGACATCCCGGCATCCAGCTGCTGGCGCTGGGCGGCGATGTGCTCGTTGACGGAGGCGACATCGGCGGCGTGCTGCACCTGCACCGCCGTGTAGAAGATCGCCCCTTCGATCGTCGTGAAGAGCAGCAGCAGCACCACGAGCTCGAAGCGGCGTGCGCCGCGGGCACGGCTCCGGAACGCGGCCACGACCCCGCCGAGCAGGCTCACGGGCGGAGGTTCCCATCAGCGCGGCTGACCCGCGTGGCCGAGGCCCTCGCAACCCGGTTGCAGCCCGACGCCCGGGCGGCGTCCAGCGCCTCGACCGCGCCCTGCAGCCAGGTCTCCAGGTCGTCCGGGACATCCGTGGGCAGCTCGGCGACACCGGCGCTCAAGGTCACCGTGTCCGCGACGCTGCTCCGCGGGTGCGGGATCCGCAGCGCCGCGACGCCGGAACGACAGCGTTCCGCCACCGCCACACCGCCGTCCTCGCCCTGCTCCGGGAGCAGCACCAGCACCTGGTCCGCGGCGAACCGGTAGGCGCTGTCCGCGTCACGGAGGGCCTCGCGGACGATGCGCCCGAGGCGGCCCAGCAGCTCGTCGCGAGCGATGGGCCCGTGCTCCGCGCCGTAGCGGCGCAGGCCGTCGATGGACAGCAGCACCGCGGTGGCCCGGTGCCCGTAGCGCCGCACGCGCCCGCGCAGCCTGCGCAGGTCCTCGTCCAGGCGCAGCCGATTGCCAAGGCGAGTGGCGCCGTCCCGGCGGACCTCCTCGCGCAGCCGCTCGTCCCGCGCGCGCAGCTCCTCCTGCTGGACCGCGGCGCGCCGCTCGAGGAGCATGATCCGGTCCGCCGCGCGCAGCGCGCGGGCGAGGTCCGGTGCGCACACGGGCACCTGGAGCACCGCGTCAACCGCGGCGCCCACGACGTCGTCGGAGGCACCCATGCCGCCGCCCGCCGCCAGCGCGATGAACGGCGTGTAGGGCAGCCGTCGGTCGCGCTCAGCGTCCCGCAGCCCGGCCAGGAGCGCATGGGCCGGGGTTCCGGGCTCCGGCCAGCCGGCGATCACCACGTCGGCGGAATGCGATCCGGCAGCCGACCACGCCTGGCCAGCGTCGCGCACCTCCAGGGCCGTGTGGCCCAGCTCGCGGACGGCGGCGACCACGGCGTCACGGACGGCGGACGTCTCGCCCACCACCATCACGATGCGGTGTGACCCGTCCGCCCGGGACGCTGGACCCATCAGTTCCTCGTGCTGTCGCGACGCACGGGCGTGACGGCGGCCCGGCGCCACGCATCGTACGCGTGCGCGATCCTGTGCCCCACCCCACGGATGGGGGGATGGACCCCTCTGGGCGGCGGTACATCCGGGGACGGAACGGACAGGGCCTCTAGGGGAGAACCCTGATAGGTGATCCGCGGTGCAGGGCATATACCTCGGACAACGACCCGCGTCGTCGCCCGGCCACGACCATGCGCCGCAGAGGTGATCAACAGATGACTGCTCTCGCCACCGCCCCCACGATCGCCGGCTCCAAGGGAGCCACTGACGAGTTCCAGCTCGTCGTCTTCGAGCTCGGTGACGAGCGCTACGGTCTCGACATCGACAGCGTGTACGAGATCATCCGCCACCAGCCGGTGACCGCCGTTCCCCAGGCACCCTCGTTCGTCGAGGGCGTGATCAACCTGCGGGGCCGGATCATCCCGGTCGTGGACCTCCGTCGCCGCTTCGGCATGATGACCGGCACGCTGACCAAGGCGTCCCGCATCGTCGTGTGCGAGGCCGCCGGGACCCGCGTGGGCCTGGTCGTGGACGGTGTCTCCGAGGTCCTGATGGTCAACAACGAGTCCGTGGAGCAGACTCCGGACGTGGCCGCGGGCTACGATGCGAACTACCTGCGCGGCATCGCCAAGCTGGGCGACCGGCTCGTGATCCTGCTTGACCTGGCCGGCCTGTTCGGCGAGGTTGACGCGGCGGCGATCGCCGCCAGCGCGGGCTGATCTTCGCCCAGCCCCGGGCGGTACCCACCGAGGACATGGAGAGGAGCCAATGAGCCCTGCGGATGCCGGCGGCGCCGGTACGCGCCAGCCAATGCGCGTCCAGCTCGTCAACTGCTACGTCCGCGCGGCCGCGGACGTGATCCACAGCGAGGGCAAGGTCGCCGTCAAGCGCGGCGGAGTCACGCTCGCCAAGGACGCCTATACCAGCGAAGAGGTCACGGCCATGGTTGGCGTCAACGGCGCCATGGGCGGATCCTTCTTCCTCTCCATGTCCGAGGCAACGGCGCTCAACCTGGTTTCCGCCATGATGGACGAGCGCTGCGACGTCTTCGACGAGCTTGCCCAGAGCGGCATCGCGGAGATGGCCAACGTCGTCGCCGGCGCCGCGAGCATCGGCCTCTCGGAGCTGGGGTACACGACCAACATCACCCCGCCTCTCCTCCTGTTGGGCGCCAAGGCCAAGATCTCGGCCGTGGAGATCCAGCGCCTTGTGGTCCCCCTGAGCACGGAGCACGGCAACATCAACGTGCACGTGGCCCTCCGCGAGAACGGCTGAAAGGCCAGGTCCCCCACATGCAGCTCACGTTCGACATCGACCCGGCCGACGTCCCGCTGTTCCGCGACGAGGCGCTCGAGAACATCGAGTCGGTGGAGAGCGGCCTCCTCAAGCTCGAGAAGGGCGGGGTCGACACGGACACCGTCCAGCTGATCTTCAGGGCCGCGCACACCCTCAAGGGCAACGCGGGCACGATCGGCCACAAGCGGATGCAGGGCCTGACCCACGCGATGGAGGACATCTTCGGCGCGGTCCGCTCCGGGGAGATCACGGAGCTTGGCGACCTCGCCGATCCGCTGCTCGCCACCATCGATGTCCTCCGCGACCTCCTCGAGGAGGTCGTCGCAGGCGAGGTGCTCGTGGACCCGGCGGCCCTCACGGCGGACCTGCGGGCGCGTCTCGCCGCCGCCCAGGCCGGCGGAAGCGCGGGCGCTGTTGCGGCACCGGATCCGGGCGCGAGTGGCGCCACGCAGGCCCAGGCCAAGGCCTCCGACCCCGTCCTGGACCGCCTCGTCCACGAGGCGCCGGAGGGTGCGGGTCCGCGGGCCGTGGTCCGGGTCGCCGTCGACGAGGCCTGTGAGTGGGCCGGCGTCCGCCTCTACCAGGCGGTCGTGGAGGCCACGGAGTCGGGCGCGCTGCTGGCGTGCGTTCCCTCCCGCGAGGAGATCGAGAGCGGCCTTGCGGACCGCTTCCTCGCCCTGCTCGTCAAGGGCGACGAGGCGTCGCTGGGCGTGCTCGGCGAGAAGCTCTCCATGATCGACGACCTGGGCATCGAGGAGGTCCTGCCGCTCGAGCGTGCGCTGGCCAACGCCGCGCCGGACGCCATCGGCAGGGAGCGATCCGGCGAGCGCGCGGTGGTTCCCCCGGACGTTGCGAGCGGCGGTGGCGCGGAGAAGCGCACCGTTGACCTGGGCGTGGAGGCCCGCGGCATCGCGGGCGAGGAGAAGGAGCGGATCGCGGGCGAGCGGCTCAAGGCCGCCAACCAGACCATCCGCATCGACGTGTCACGCCTGGACGACCTGATGAACCTCGTCGGCGAGCTCGTCGCGCACAAGACGCGCCTGCTGCGCCAGGCGAACCTGCTGCACGACAAGCTTGGCGACGACCCCATCGCCCGCGAGGCCGAGGAGGGCGCCCAGCAGTTCGGCCGCATCGCCGGCCAGCTGCAGGACCAGGTCACCGGCCTGCGCATGCTGCCCATCGAGACCGTCTTCAACCGCTTCCCGCGCGTCGTCCGCGACGTCGCCGCGAAGCTGGGCAAGGAGGTCGCGCTGATCATCGACGGCAAGGAGACCGAGCTTGACCGGTCCGTGCTCGAGGAGATCGGCGATCCGCTGGGCCACCTGATCCGCAACGCGCTCGATCACGGCATCGAGACCCCCGAGGAGCGCATCGCCGCCGGCAAGAACGCCGAGGGCCAGCTCCGGCTCAACGCCCGCCATGCGGACGGCATGATCGTCATCACCGTCGAGGACGACGGCCACGGCATGGACCACAACGTCCTGCGCGCCAAGGCCGTGGAGAAGGGCCTCGTGACCCAGGAGCAGGCCTCGGCAATGTCCGAGCAGGAGGCCCTGGGCATCATCTTCCTGCCGGGCTTCTCCACCGCGCGCGTGGTCACGGACGTCTCCGGTCGCGGCGTGGGCATGGACGTGGTGCGCACGAACATCGAGCGCATCGGCGGCCGCGTGGAGATCAAGTCCGTCCTGGGCTCAGGCACGCGGATCACCCTGTCGCTCCCGCTGACGCTCGCCATCATCGGCGCCATGCTCGTCCGGTCCGGCCAGCGCGTCTGCTGCCTGCCGCTCACCGGCGTCGTGGAGACGCTGCGCGTGGAGGCCCACAGCATCCACACGATCCAGGGTCTGCCGGTCATCACGCTGCGCGACCGGGTCGTGCCCATCGCCCAGCTGGACGGCGCCCTCGGCGACGTTCCGCGCCCGCTTGAGCCCAACGATCGCGGCTTCGTGAACATGGTCGTCGTCCGCTCGCGCGAGCAGGAGCTGGCGCTTGCGGTGGACGAGTTCGTTGGCCAGCAGGAGATCGTGCTCAAGTCCATGTCGGCCTTCACGGGCCGCCTGGTGGGCATCTCCGGCGGCACCATCATGGCCGACGGCACCGTGGGCCTGGTGGTGGACATCGGCGCCGTCCTGGATCGCAGCGCGCGGTCCGGCCGGGCCGCCTGACGATGGCCCCGGACGAGGCGCCGCGTCTGCCGTCCAACCGCCCGATCAAGCTGGAGCCGGGACAGGATCCGCCCGCGCCCGGCTCCACGGCGCTGGAGCGGCTCGCGGCCAAGTACGGCACCGGCGGCCAGGGCGGCCTGCCCGGCGTGTCGTCCGTGTACGGCAAGCCCGGCACGCCGGGCACCTCCGGCGCCACGCCCGCGAAGCCGGCCACGCCCACACCCGGTGCGCGCCCCGCTCCCCGGCCGGCCCCACGGCCCTCCGCCGCCACGCCCGTCCACCAGCCGACCGGTGGCCGCCCGCTGCACGTGCCCGGTGACACGGTGGCGGAGCGCGTGGCGTACCGGCTCGCACTCAAGCGCGGGCAGATCGAGCCGGGCGCGCCCGGGAGCTCCGTTCCGCCCCGGCCCGCGGCGGCAACCTCGTCCGCCGCCCCCGCGAGCGCCCCCAGGACCGCGCCTGCCGCCCCGAGAGCGCCGCTGGCGTCGTCGTCGGCCACCGGCGCCACCTCCGGCTCCGTGACGTCTTCCCGGCCCGCATTCGCGCTGGAGCGCCCGCGCCTCGACACGCGCCGCCCGGCCCCGGCCGACGGCGCCCCGGCACCCGCCCCGAAGCGCCCCGTTGCGCCGCTCAACCCGCCCACGCCCGCGGAGATCGAGGCGTCCGTGGACCACGAGATGTACGAGGCCTACGCCGGACTGGTGAAGAGTCTCCTGGGCTTCGACCTCACCCAGTACAAGCGGCCCCAGGTCTGGCGCCGCTCCATGTCGTTCGCGAAGCAGAAGGGCTGCCGCGACGTCATCGAGCTGATGGAGCGCTGCCGGACGGACCTGGACCTGCGCACCGCGGTGCGCGACATGATCACGATCAACGTCAGCGAGTTCTTCCGCAACCCGGACGCGTGGGAGTCCCTGCGCACCGCCGTGCTGCCGGAGCTCCTGCGCATGGGCCGGCCAATCAGGTTCTGGAGCGCCGGCTGCTCGCTGGGCTATGAGCCGTACACCTTCGCCATGATGGTCAAGGAGGCCGGGGGCGGCGATGCCAAGATCCTGGCCACGGACCTCGACGAGACGATCCTCGCCCAGGCGCGAGCCTCGGTCTACGCGGACCACCAGATGGTGGGCGTCTCACCCGCCCGGCGCGCGAAGTTCTTTGACGAGCGGGACGCCACCTGGTCCGTGAAGCCGGAGCTGCGCTCGATGATCCAGTGGCGGCGCCAGGACCTGCTCCGGGACCCGTTCCCGTCAGACCTTGACCTGATCGCCTGTCGCAACGTCGTGATCTACTTCACGGACGACGCGAAGGACGGGCTGTACCGCCGGTTCACGCAGGCGCTGCGCGTCGGCGGGACGCTCTTCATCGGCGCCACGGAGGCCATCGGCAGCGCCCGGTCCTTCGGGCTCCAGATGGTCACGTCCGGCCTCTACCGCCGCGTGGAGTAGGCCCACTCCCCTCTCCCCCACCCGGGGCCCAGCGCTCGCCGGGACGGGCGCCTTCACGCGCCCCCGGGGAATCGAGAGGCCCGCCGGGACCGGCGGGCCGCGTGACGTCGGGCGCCGCGGGCCGGAGCCCGCGAATGCGTCAGCCGCCGCTGCTGTTGTTGATGCTCGTGATGGACTTCTGCGTGGACTGGAGCTGGCTGAGGGTCTGCTCCATGCGGGAGAACCTCGCCTCCAGCGCTGCCGTCTTGGCGTCGATGCGCTCCTGGAGGGCCGTCTGGCGCGAGGAGAGAAGGCTCAGCTGCGAGGTGATGGAGTCCGCGGACGTGGAGAGCCTGCCGCCCGTCTTGGTCCAGTTGTTCACGGCCGTGGTGAGGGGCGCCAGCAGGCCGGACGTGCCATTGAGGATGTCCGCCACGGAGGTCGGATCCTGCTCGATGGCGGCGGCGAGCTTGGTCGCGTTGAGCGACAGGCGGCTGGTGCTGCCCACCGCGGAACCCACGGCACCGGAGGTCACGCCAAGGTCTGCGAGCGAGCGGAACGTGCCCGTCCCGGTGGAGGCCGTCAGCGTGCGCCGCAGGTTGAGGGTCAGGCTGCGCGCCTCCAGGTCGCCGGCGAGCGCGCCCTTCGTCCCGTTCGCCGGATTGGCAGTGAGGGCGTCCAGCTTGTCCGCCAGGCTGTTGTAGGCGTTGACCAGCTCCTGCACCGCGGACGTGACGCCGCTGGTGTCCGGCGTCACCGTGATGGTGGAGGTCCCCTGGGCGAGTGCCGTGATCGTCACGCCGGTCAGCGCGCCGGTGACCTTGTTGCTGTCCGAGTAGTAGGACTGCCCGTCGATCGTGACCTTGGCCTGCTGGCCCACGGCCTGGGCGTTGGTGGTGCCGGGCGCGAGGTTGAGCGCGGCGGCCAGGGGCCCGGTGTCCGTGATGGACATGTACGCGGCCCCACCGGTCCTGGCCGTCAGCACCAGCTTGTCGTTGGTGCGATCCAGGCTTGCCGTGACGCCGGCGGAGGACGCGTTGATCTTCGTGACGATGGACGAGAGCGTGTCCGTGGACGTGTTGTACGAGATGGCGGCGCCATTGACGGTGAGCGTGCCGGTGCTGGCCGCCGTGAACGTGGCGGAGAGGCCCGCGCTGTCCAGCGCGGACGAGGTGCTGGTGACACCGAGGGCGCTCCGCCCGGTCATGGGCGTGCTGTTGGTGATCGTGGTGGTGCCGGTGCCGGCCAGACCCAGCACCGCGAGCGCGTTGCTCGTGTCACCGGAGGCACCGAAGCTGACGGCGTGGGATGCGCCACTGACGGCCACCTGGAGGCGGTTGCCGCTGATGGAGACCGTTGCCGTCGAGGTGGACCCTCCGCCCTCGTTCGCCTGGATCTGCGTGGTGAGCGCATTGGAGATGGCGGTCAGCGCGGCACCGAGCGTGGTGCTCGACGGCGTGCCGATCGTCGCCGTGACCACCTTGCCGTCCACCACCATGGAGACCTGGCCGCCGGTCACCGTGCCCGGCAGGGAGAGGCTGGAGAGGGTCTTGGTGAGATCGTCCGAGGTGATCGCCTTGCCCATGGCCGCCGTGGAGGTGGCCCGGGTGCTGGTGGCGAGCTGGTCCACGGTGACGGAGTAGCTGCCGGCCAGCGCGGACGTGCCGGCGGATGCCGCGAGCACCGTGCTGCTGGAGGACGAGGCGGAACGCTTGGAGCCGCTCAGGTCCTTGGAGAACGCCGTGGCTGCGGTCTCGAGGCGGGACAGGTAGATGCGCAGGTCCGTGTATGCGCCCTGCGTGCCCAGCAGCGTCTTGCGCTGGGTCTGCAATCGCGTGAGCGGGGCCTGCTCCGCGGAGACGAGCGCAGACAGGAGCTGCTGTGTGTCCAGCCCCGAGATTGCACCGCTGACGCTGAAAGTGGCCATCGTGGTCGCCTGTCGCTCGCTCTGGTTGCCCGAAGGTCAGTGTTCCGGTCCCGGCCCTGTCCGTCGCTCGGGATACGCCCCGAAAGACTCAGCCGGAGACGTCCAGGATGTGGGGCCCACGTCCGGGGGTGTCGTACGCCGCGAGGGCCCGGGCTGACTCGCGTGCGGCCGGCAGCTGTGCCGAGACGGCCTCGGCGAGACCGGGGTCGCGAGCCAGGAGCTCCGCCAGGCGATCCGCCACCGCGTTGGGCAGCTGGCTCGTGGTGGCCGGGGCGGCGGCCTCCGCCCTGGGGGCGGGCTCGGCGTCCGTGGTCCGGTCCGGGGCGTTCGCAGCCCTCCGGGTGGTGCGGGGGCCAGCCGGATGCGCCGCCTGCGGGACCAGGGACGAGATCCTCACGCCCGGATGGCCCCCACGAGGCTTCCGATGCCCGTGGCGGTCACGGGGACGGCCATCACGGGGCGGGGGGGCGGCCCGGGAACGGCGGGCCGCGCCTGCGGCACCTCGTTGGTCTCGATCGCCCGCCAGGCCTCAAGGAGGCCGCGGAGGAGATCGATCACCTCGAGCACCGGCCCGGGCTGCTTGCCCACGTTGCCGGCGACGAGACGGCGGAGCATGAAGTCGTAGAGGGCGTCCAGCTGGACGGCGATGTCGCCGCCCCTGTCCATGTCCAAGGTCTCGCGGAGGGCCGCGACGATGGCCTGGGCACGAATGCTGGCCGTGTGGGCCCCCTCCAGGTCGCGAGCGGCGAGCCGCTGGATGGACTGGGCGCAGAACCGGATGGCGCCCTCGTACAGCAGGACGACCTGGTGGGCCGGGCTGCTGGTCGTCACCTGCGCTGTGCGGTAGGCGGCGGTGGGGTCGTACGTCACGGGAGTGGCCTCGGGGGCTGGAGCTGCTCGGTTGGCGGGGTGCCGGGCCGGCGGAGCCTGGTGGCTGCCGCCGGCCCGGTGCTAGGCGCTACGACTAGCGGAGGAGGCTCAGGACCGACTGCGGGGCCTGGTTGGCCTGCGCGAGGATCGCCACACCCGCCTGCTGGAGGATCTGGCTCTTCGTGAAGGTCACCATCTCCGAGGCGACGTCGAGGTCGCGGATGCGGGACTCGGACGCCGCCAGGTTCTCAGCCGCGACCGAGAGGCTGGCAACGGTGTACTCAAGGCGGTTCTGCGCCGCGCCGAAGGTGCCGCGCAGGGTGCTGATGGCCGTGACCGCGGTGTCGACCGACGCGATGTCGGTGACATAGGCAGCCGATGTGTTGACCGCGCCGAACGTGACGGAGAGGGTCTGGCCCTGGTCCGCACCGACCTGGAAGGAGACGCTCGAGGAACCGGTCAGCAGCGTGACACCGTTGAACTTGGTGTTGCTGGCGATGCTGCTGATGGCGCTCTGGAGCTGCGTCACCTCGGCCGAGATGGAGGCGCGGGTGTCCGTGCTGTTGGTGCCGTTCGCGTACTGGACGGCCAGCTCACGGATGCGCTGGAGCATGTTGTGGACCTCGGTCAGAGCGCCTTCAGCGGTCTGGACCATCGAGATCCCGTCCTGCGCGTTGCGGGTGGCCTGGTTGAGGCCGCGGACCTGGGAGCGGAGCTTCTCGGAGATCGCGAGGCCGGCGGCGTCGTCGGCGGCGCGGTTGATGCGGAGGCCCGAGGAGAGCTTCTCGACGGACTTGCCGTACGACACGGCGGTGGCGCCGAGGTTGCGCTGCGCGTTCAGGGCCTCGATGTTGGTGTTGATCCGGATGCCCACGAGATCGGCCTCCTAGCCAGATCTGTCGTTCGGCGACTTCCTGTCACCGGGCGGGCGCTTGCCTGCCGAGTTGGGTATCGGTCCGGGACCCCAAGGTCTTGACCCGTACATTGGTGTTCCCCCGGAAGGGGTGGGGGGCATCCCCTGCCACCGGGGTGATCACCGACGGCCCGGACGACCCTTCCTGGGCTTCTGGTGGCCCGGCCTGCCATGCCGCCGAGCGGCGCCGGGCAGGCCCGGTGCGGACGGGGCGTGCCCATCGGACGGCGTGGCCCCGGGTGCGCGCAGCTGGTCCACCAGGGGCGCGGCATCGGCATCGTCGAGGGCGGCCCAGCTCACCGGATGCTCGATGCCTGCAACGCGCGCGCCCGCATCGAGGAGACCCGCCCAGAACGCCCAGCCCGGAGCCTGGGCCTCACGCCATGACTCCGGATCGATCGGCACCACGCCGGCCAGGCTCCGGTGGAACAGCTCTGTCCCGAAGGTCAGGACGCCGTCCGGGTTGGGCGGCCAGGCGCCAAGGGCGACCCTCGCCTGCGACCCGGCATGGATGATCGCCTGCCCGTAGACGAGCTCCAGGCCGTGCTCGGTGGCGACCTCCAGCAGGGTGGCCACGTGGTCGGGCTCGAAGGCCACCTCGGGCGAGAGGGGTGCGATCCACGCACCCGTGGCCGCCGTGATCCCGGCCGCGACCAGGCTGGCCGTGGCGGCCCAGCGGTCCGCCGTCTCGTCTCCGCGGGCGGCTGGGAGCGTGGCCGGGACGACCCGGACACCGGGGGCGCGGGCGATGGCCTCGAAGGCGGCCAGCCGGCCGGGCTCCGCGACCAGCAGGACCTCCAGCGGCCGGTACGTGCCTGCCAGGGCGGATTCCACGGCCCGTCGGACCAGCGCATCCGGGTCGTCCCACACCGGGACGATGACGGTGACGAGCGGCGCCTGGGCGTCCTGGGGAGGCCAGCAGGTGGCACCGCCGCCGCGCAGGCCGGCGAGCACGTCCGCGGCCCGCGCCGCCACCGTGCGTGCCGCGCGGCGGTGGGCGAGCGACGCGGCAGCCTCCGCGTGGACGGCACCCGCATCCGGCAGGCCACCGAGCCCGTGCACGCGACCGTCGACCGCGCGGCCGGCATGCTCCGCCGCCCATCGGTAGGCGTCCGCCCATTCCGGGGCGCGCGCCGCCACGGAGTACTCGGCCAGGACCCGCTCGCGCGCTCGTCCGGCGATCTCCTCGCGCAGGTCACGCGAGGCCACCAGGCGCTCAAGCGCGGTGTGCCAGTCCTGCGTCGTCTCCGCGAGCAGACCGTCCACGCCGTCGCGGATCGCGTCGAACGGACCGCCGTCCGGCATGCGGGTGGCAACGGTGGCGGCGCCGGCCATGGAGTACTCCAGCCAGTGGAGCTCGGACTTCGCCTGGTCGAAGACGTCGCCCACGAGGGGGGCGAGACCGATGTGGGGCCGGGCGGTCGCGAGGCTGCGGGCGAAGGCCGAGGCCCCCTCGACGAACGGTCCCACCTCGTCCATGATCGCGATCACCGGCTCCGCCGGCCCACCGGCAGGGGCGTTCAGCGCGCCCAGCCACACCCTGCGTGAACCCGGGTGCCGGGCGGCGACCGCGTCCACGGCCGGCCGGCAGACGTCGTAGTCGCGCATACGGTTGGGCTTGGCGTAGTAGAGCATCCGTGGATCGCCCTCCACGGGCGGCGCCCCGGGCTCCACCGTGTACCAGGCGGGCTGGACGGCATTGCGGACCACCCGGATGGCGTCGTTGTAGCCCCTGAACCGGCTCGCGAGGACGGGGGTCGTCACCGTCACGAGGTCCGCCCGGCGGAGCATCCGCTCCACCACCTCCACCTCGGCGGCAAGGCGGAGAGAGACTCCGTTCCACGCCTGGACGCGCAGCAGATCGTCGTCCGTCTCATAGACCATGGCCCGGCCGCGCAGCAGCTCCGGGTACTCCTCCAGGGCCTTGAAGAGTGGCCGGACGAGGCGTTCCGGCTGGTTGACCCGGTGGCCCGTGCCGCGTGCATGCCGGTCAAGGTCCGCCTGGTGCTCGCTGACCAGCGCGCAGTCACGGCACGACCAGCGCGTCACGTAGAAGCGCCGGAAGACCAGGACGTCCGCCCAGTCCAGGTCCGAGCGATCCAGCACCGTGTCCGCCCCGGAGATCGCCTCCTCGGCGGACGCGTCCGGACCCGCGGTGGTGCCCAGGCGGTAGTTGGTCCACGCTCGCAGCTCCACGCCGTGGGCGGCAAGGGCCTCACGGTGCATCCCAAACCGGTAGATGTCGCAGGGGCCGTCGTCCATGGACCCGAAGACGAGGACGCGCAGGGTGTCGGTCATGGCGTCAGGATGGCACCGGTGCCGGGTCCGCCGCGCCGGCGTTCAGCAGGGCGACGTGGCGGAGCACCGGGTGGATGACGTACCAGGTCCGCGCAGGCCCGTCCTGGGGCCGGCCCACGATCGCGCGCCCGCCGGCCTCCGCGACCAGCACGTCGCGCAGGAGCGCGGCGCGCATCCACGGGTCGAAGGCGTGGTCAAGGGCGACCGGGTCCGCGGGCGGATCGAACTCGCGCTCTGCGACGACCTGGCCCGTGTCGATCCCGGCGTCCAGGAGGAGCGCCGTGGCCGTGAGCCGGCCCTCCTCCAGCAGCTGGTAGTACATGGGCGTGCTGCCCCGGTGGCCAGGGAGACGGCCCGGGTGCACGTGCAGGTAGCGCAGACCCTCGACCCGGAAGAAGGACGGGGCGAGGAGAATGCCCGCGGGCGGCGCGATCACGACCGTCGCGGGCGCGACGGCGGCGAGCGCCGCCACCACCTCGGGGGCGTCCAGGCGAGGCACGTCCAGCGCGGTCGCCGGGATCCGCCGCCCGCGCAGCGCGTCCGCGAGGGGCGTGATGTTGTCGAAGAGCGGGGTGGGCACGCGGCCGGCCCCAGGCAGTGCCGCCCCCTCCAGGGCGACGAGGACAACCGAGTCCGGGGCGCAGCCGGCGGCGGACAGCAGGTCCAGGTACGCGCGGGCGCGCGCCGTGTCCGCGGCCAGCATCACCACCCGGCGGCGTTCGGCGGCTGCGGAGCCGGCGGACGCGGGCGGCGCAGCCCAGGTGGGGCCCACTGGCGGCCCGGACGGAACGGGCAACGGCCTCGACGCCAGCTGCGCCACCATGCGAAGCTCCGCCTCCAGCGCATCCGCCGCGACGCCGGCGACCTGCCCTCGAAGCGACCCGGGCGCCGCCGTGGCGAGGTGGGTGACGATGTCCCCGGCCTTGAGCAGCGTGGACAGGAGACCCGCATCGGGCGCATCCGCTCCGAGCGCCGCCTCCCGGGCCAGGAAGGCTGCCAGCCAGGCGTACGCCTGTGGGGAGGCCTCGTCGTCCGAGGCAGGGCGCAGCTCGGCCGTGTAGGCCGCGCGGAGACGGCGGGCGACCTCCAGCTTGCGCACCAGGACGTCGCGCCAGGCCTCGGCCGTCGCCCGGGTGACGGTCCCCTCCGCCAGGGCGCGCACGACGGTGCCGGTCGCCACCGGTCCTTGGCCCGGCGCCGGGAGCGTCGCGGGAGCCCCACCCGGCTCCGTGAGCGCCGGCGCCTCCGCGTCCTCGGCGGCCAGCAGGCGCTCGATGGCGCGCGTCCGCGCCGCGCGGTACGCCTCCAGGAAGGCTCGTCCGCCGAACGGCGTGTAGAAGTACCGGCCCTGCACCGGCCGCGGATCCTCCTCCGCGTAGACGTACCTCACGGCGACGGCTCTCGTGGGGTCTGCGCGGACCGGGGGGCCATCAACGCCACCACCCGGTCCACCTGTCGTTCGAGCGCCTCCACGGCGTGGTCCGCGCCCAGCACGAGATCGGGCGCCGCGGGCCGTGGGAACGGGATGTCAACGCCCACCACGTCCTGGATGCGGCCCGCCCGAGCCCCGGAGTACAGCCCCTTCTGGTCGCGTGCCTCCAGGACCTCCCAGGGCACGTCCAGGAAGACCTCCGCGTAACGTCCGAACTCCCTGCGGTTCTGGGCGAGACGCTCGGGATCGATCGCCAGGACGCAGGCCACGACCTCCACCCCCTGGTCCTCCAGCAGCCGGCAGAGTCCGGCGATCCGGCTGCCGTTCCGCATCCGGTCCGCCAGGCCGTGCCCAAGATCGTTGCCGAAGACCGTCCGCACGGCGTCGCCGTCCAGCAGCACCACGGTCCTCCCGTCGCGGCGCAGACGATCCACCACCGCGCGTCCCAGGGTGCTCTTGCCCGATCCCGCCAGGCCCACGATCCAGGTGATCACGCACCGGCCTCCGGTTCCGCCCCACGGGCGGCGGACGGGCGCTCCGCCCAGCGCTCCTCGGCGACCGGGATGTCCTCCGGCCGGTCGATCTCCACCCAGCCCGCGCGGAACGTGACGGCATGCACCATCCCGCGACCAGCCAGCACGTCGAGGACGTCCGTCATGTAGAGCGCACGCAGGCTCGGCCGCCGGCCGAGCACCGTTCGACCCGCCGCCGCGTCGTCCCTGGCCTCGGCGAAGACGTCGCGCAGGGCCTGGACCCCGGCCCCCTCGAATGCCACGAGGCCGATGTACTGGCCCTGGACCTCGTCCATGGATGCCGGGCGACCGCCCAGCGTCTCGATCCGCCCGTCCGGGAGCAGCCGCATCGTCTCCGTGTCCGCCAGCGGATCCTCCGAGCGGGCCTCCCAGTAGGGGCGCCACGCGAGGTCCACGGCGCACCGGACGGGTCCGGCGCCGTCCAGCACGGCCCGCAGGATGGACGGGTCGTACGCGATGTCCCCGTAGCTCATCACGAAGCCGGCACCGAACTCCTCGGCCGCGCAGAAGAGGGTCTGGACCATGTTGGTGGAGGCATAGGCCGGGTTCTCCAGCAGCCGCACATCGAACCCCGCGAGGTGGGCGATGCCGTGGCCGCCCACCACCACGACGTCGCGGATCCCGCAGCTCGCGGCCGCCTCCAGCGTCCAGGCGAGGAGTGGCCGCCCGGCAAGCGGGACGAGGGCCTTGGGGCGATCGGCGGTGAGCGCGCCAAGGCGTGTCCCCTGCCCCGCCGCAAGCACGACCAGGCGCATGGTCAGGGGACCGCCGGCGCCGGGCGGACACGCCCGTTGCCGCAGTCGAGGTCCACGGCCGGAGCGCCCGCGAGCGTCTCGTAGATCGCGGCACCGCAGCCGATGGCGGCCGGCAGGTTGAACTCCGCGGCGCGGATCGCCATGTGGGAGCCCATGCCGCCGTATTCCGTGACCAGCCCGGCGATGCGGTGGCTGAAGATCCAGTCGTACCCGGGGTCGGCTGCGCGGATCAGCACGATCGCGCCGTCGAGATCCGGACGGCCGACGGCCTCGTCCAGGGCCACAGCCGGCGCCACGACGCGGGCGGACGTGACGAAGTTCGGCCTGCCGCGTCCCTGCCGGAACGCAAGGACCTCGTCCGGGCCGCGGATCAGGTCCGGCAGGCGGATCGCCGACGTGAGGGCCGCCTGCTTGCGCTGCTGGCCCGCCGTCCGCCGGAGCCTGGCCGTGGTCGCACCGGTCAGGCTGTCCGTCGCGAAGAGCAGGATCTCGTCGACGTGGAGGAACGAGAGGTCGTCGCGCGTCAGGCCGATGGCGTCGCCAAAGCCCGCACACGTCTCCAGGACCAGGTCAAGGTCCTTCATGAACTCGAACTTGGCCTGCTCGCGCGCGGCGATGGCGGCCCGGATGAACGCCAGGAGCCCGGCGGCATCGCCCGGCAGCCCGGCCTCCGCGAGGAGCCCGCCGATCGCCTCCGCCGCTCCTGCGAAGACACCGGCGGCCATAGCGGCCGTGGCCGCCGGCTCGGGCGCCTCGCCAACGCGCGCACCCGCGGAGCCGAGGACCCGGTCAAGCGACGCCGCGTAGTTGGGTGCCGTGATCTCGTACGAGTTGGAGCGCAGGTGGCCGAAGCGCCCGACGAACCGCGCGGTGGACTCCGGGGTTCCGTCCACGGCGGCGATCGCAGAGGCCGTCTCCGCCGCCACCGTGGGGATGGAGCGCAGGACCAGGGCGGCGTCCGCCTCCGAGATGGCACCCCTGGCAACGAGCGAGCGGAGCAGCGCCATGGCGATGAAGGCCTGCCGGGCGAGGACCGCGAACGGCTCCACCCCGTGGTGGAGGCATCGCTCAAGGTGATCGCGCAGGGCACGACCCATCGCCGGGGCCCCTGCGGGCGGCAGCGCGAGCGCCGTGGCCCGGCGGGCGGCCAGCCGGTCAAGGGCGCCGAGCTCCGCGACGACAGACCCGTCCCCGCCTGCCAGGACGCGCGCGGTGATCTCACGCAGGCCGTCCAGGAACCGGCGGATGGCGTCCTCGTCCAGCCCGGCAGCGCGCATCCGTGCTGCATGATCCGGCCAGTCGAAGGCGAGGCACGTGGGCGTGATCTCGAACTCGATCTTGTCGTGGAGGTGCGGGTTGGCCGCGATCCGGTCCAGGCAGGCGTCGATCCACGCCGCGGCCGTGCCCTCGTCCAGCGACGAGGGCAGGAACGACGCAAGCGAGGCGCGGACGTCCACGTACGGGCGGCCGGCCACCGACAGGATCAGGGGCTCCGGCTCCAGGTCCCGGTAGCCCATCCGGGCACGGGCATGGGCCCAGGCCCGGTCGCCCACCAGCCGCTGATAGAGGGAGAGGGCCAGCGGACGCGGCGCGGCGCCGATCATCTCGGCGGGGTTCCAGTCCGGCATGTTGCCAAGGAGCGAGCGGCGGCCGGGCACGCCGGCGCGCGGGCCGGTGCGCTCCGCGACGAACTCGCGCGCGCAGCCGACCAGCAGCAGCAGGTCCTCGTCGGCGACGGACCGCTCCTTCGCGGGCTGTGCGGCCACCAGCGGGCGGACCTGGAAGAGATAGATGGTCCCATCGGCCGCCAGGCCGAACTCGATGTCCAGCGCGTCGAGGTAGGCCAGCGAGATGAGCTCGCGGCCCAGGTCCAGCAGCCGGTCCACGTCCGGGTCGCCCTGCGTGCCCGCGACGGACCACGAGGCGTAGACGGTCTCCAGCTCCCCGTCCGCGCCGGACGTGACCACGTCGGACCTCCCGGACGTGCGGTCCATCGTCAGCACGAAGTACGGGGCGCCGGTTGCGAGGTCGCGGGTGAACAGCACGCCGTTGCCCGCGAGGTCCGCAACGTGCGGCTGGACCAGGATCTCGTCGAGGGGGTTGGGGTCCCGCCCGTCGATGGCATAGCTGGCCACCACCCGCCCGACGGCGGCGGCGAAGGCGCCGGCCTGCGAGAGCGGGACGTCCAGCACGGAGTCGAAGTAGCCGGCCGCGGACGTGGTGGCCGCGTCCTCGGATACCGTGCTGCTGCGGACAACCACGGACGGCACCGTGGGAAAGGCCGCCCGGACGGCCGCCTCCACCGCCGCCGGGTCTGCCGCCCAGTCCGCGACCGTGCACCGGACCTGGTCCAGGACCACGGCCCGCCGCGTGAGGGCGGCGATGCCGGCCAGCGTGCGGGCCTTGCCCCGGAAGATGGTGCCCACGAGGGCGGCCTGGTCGCCCACGGGCGCGGCGAGGTTGGTGAGGTCGATGCGCGCGATGTCGCCCAGGGATGCCACCAGGGCGTCGAGACCGGCGGACGGATCCGCCGCCACGAGCGAGCCTGCCACCGCAAGGACGGCGTCGAGCCGGTCCGCGGGGATGACGAGGCTTCCCGCGAAGACCGCGCCGCCGCCGTCCGGGAAGCGGACGCCCGCCCGGATCCCGGTGCCCGCCAGGAGCCGCTC
>CAIYZX010000151.1 GCA_903930745.1 uncultured Chloroflexota bacterium
GACCTGGACGCTTGACCACTGGATTGACGGAGCGCCCGTGGCGCCCTCCTCGGGCCGCCACATCGAGCGCCGCAGCCCGGTGGACGGCTCGGCCGTCTGCCGCGTCGCGGAGGGCAGCCCCTCGGACGTGGATGCCGCCGTCGCTGCCGCCAAGCGTGCACTGCCCGGCTGGCGTCGCACCTCCGCCGCGGTCCGGGGCCGGATCATGCTGGAGATCGCCCGCCGCCTCCGCGAGGCCGCGCCGCGGCTGATCGACGACGAGATCGCCGAGACCGGCAAGCCCCGCCAGACCGCTGCGAACGAGGTGGAGGGCTCCGCCCAGTACTTCGAGTTCTACGGCGAGGTCATCAACGGCTGGGGCGGCGAGACCATCGACCTTGGCGGTGACTTCCACTCGTTCATCCGGAACGAGCCGTTCGGCGTGGTGGGCGTGATCACGCCTTGGAACCTGCCGATGAACCAGGCTGCCCGCGCCGGCGCCCCGGCAATCGCCGCCGGCAACACCGTGGTGCTCAAGCCCTCGTCGCTGACCTCAACCACGTCCATCCGCATCGCGGAGATCGCGCGTGAGGCGGGCCTGCCGGCCGGCGTCTGGAACGTGATTCTGGGCGGTGGCTCCACCACGGGACCGGCGCTCGTCAACCACCCGGACGTCCGCAAGGTGGCCTTCACGGGCTCCGTGGACGTGGGCCGCGAGCTGGCGCACCTCGCCGCGGACCGCCTGATCCCGCTCACGCTGGAGCTGGGCGGCAAGAGCGCGAACGTGGTGTTCGCGGACGCGGACCTGGACAAGGCCGCCGCCGCCACGGTGAACGGGTTCACGTCCAATGCGGGCCAGGTCTGCTCCGCGGGCACGCGGCTGCTGGTCCACCGGTCCATCCATGACGAGCTCGTGGCCCGGGTCACCGCGCGCGTCGCGGACCTGCGCCTCGGCGAGAACGTTGGCCCGGTCATCTCCGAGGGCCAGTACGGGACCGTGCGCCAGTACCTGGAGATCGCCGAGGAGGAGGGTGCGGTCGCCGCGGTCGGCGGCTCGTCCGCGGCCACCGCGGTCGCAGAGCAGCCCGGGTTCTTCGTGCCGCCCACGGTGTACACGGGTGTCTCCAACTCGATGCGGATCGCGCAGGAGGAGGTCTTCGGGCCGGTCCTCGCGGTGATCCCGTTCGACACGGAGGCCGAGGCCGTGGAGATCGCCAACGACTCGCCGTACGGCCTGGTGGCCGGCGTCTGGACGCGCGACATCTCGCGGGCGCTGCGGGTGGCCGCGGAGATCGAGGCGGGCCAGGTCTTCGTCAACTCCTGGTGGTCCGGCGGGGTGCAGACGCCCTTCGGCGGCTTCAAGCTCTCCGGCTACGGCCGCGAGAAGGGCAAGGAGGCCCTGGCCCACTACTCGCAGACGAAGGCCGTCACCGTCGCGCTGTAGGGCCCGCGCCCGAGGGCAGGTTGACGTTAGACGTCCGGATGCTGAATGACGACAAGCCCCACCCGAACCCGGCCCCTAACGTCACATCCAGCACCGGGGAGGCTCAACGTGACGTCAAGGAGGGGTCCGCGGACACCCTTGACGTCATTCAGCATCCCGGGTGCTAAGGCGCCCGAGGCCTAACGTCACGTCCAGCATCAGGGGTGCTGACGGCCCTATTTCACCGAGCCTGCGGTGATCCCCTCAACGATCTGGCGGTTGAACACCACGTAGACCACCACCATGGGCACCGTCACGATGGACAGCGCGGCGAACAGCAGCGAGTAGTCCGTCACGTACCGCGTGGAGAAGGCGAGCA
>CAIYZX010000152.1 GCA_903930745.1 uncultured Chloroflexota bacterium
GATGGCCACGTAGACCGTGCCGTCGCTCAGCAGCACACGCCCCGTCGTCATTCGCGTGTTGAGGTTGTTCAGGAGCTGCAGGAGGCTCACGTCCTCCTCCACGTCGTCCATGACCGGGGCGTACACCCTGGTGTGCGGGTGACCGTCAAGCAGCGGACGGACGAACATGGGGTGGCTGTCGAACAGGAACGACAGGACCGTGCCCCCCTCCGAGGCGACGCCCGTCACGTTGTCGATGAGCTTGAGCGCCGCCTGGATGCCCTTGCGCGCGTCCTTCGCCCGGACGGCTGCCGCGGCGGCGACCGCCTTCGCGGCCTTGCGGCGGTCAGTCGCGCTGGCCACCTCGTCAGCGGCCTGGGCCGTGCTGGACCCCGGGATGACCGGGAGCTCCAGCTGCGGGTCAGGGATGGCGGTGCCCTCCCGGCGGAACCGGTCGTACTGGAGCAGGTCAGGCGACACCGCGCCGTGGACCTCGCGCAGCGTCCGGACGGCGACCGCGGCCACCGACTCGTACGGGACGGGCTTCACCCAGCGGCGGTGCCAGTTCCGGCGCTGCGGGTTCCGCTCCTCCGGCTGCTCCCATCCAAGCCCCACGAGGCGCGCGCTCTGATGCTCGCCCAGGCGCAGGGCCGGGGCCAGGTAGTGGTCACCCGTGGCCTCCGCGAGGAGTGCGCCACGCTCGCGCGCGAACTGGACGTAGTAGGACGCGCCGCCCGCAGCGGGCGTCCCCGCCAGCTCGATGACGAGATAGGACTGCGTGGGAAGCTCCTTGAGCGAGCGCGCAAGGCGCACCTCGAAGAGCGCCCAGGCGCCATCCGCCGCGGCCCCCGCCGCTGCCGTGGTCTTGTCCGTCATCCGCACCTCCATGCCGGTCACCCGGCCGTGAGCCGGCCCGCAAGGAAGCCGGCGAGGACAAGGAACGTGGCGCCGCCACCCAGGACGACGAGTCCGTCCCTCCAGTTCATCAACAGGGAAAGGCCGGTGTTGAAGTACCAGTCCGGGCTGGAGGGCTGCCCCTCCACCACCTGGACCTGGCCCATCAGGGCGTCCACCTTGGCCTTCGAGAGGACCGTGAACATCTCCTCGCGCTCCGCCGCCGAGGCGTCGCGAAGCCATTCGTCATGCCGCATGCGCAGCACCTCCGATGGAGTGGCCCCGACATGGGGCCTGCGATCGGCTGGTGCTCAGGTGGGGGCCGCCGTGCGCGTCTCGTTCATCACGGGAGCATCATCCGGGCCCGCTGTGTCACCTGTATGGCACAGCTCAGGGCTTCTTCGTGGAGATCGGGCCCCCGCACTTGAGCGACCACTTCACGCCCGCGATCCCGGGCGGCGGGGTGGCATGGCAGTCGATCCCGTCATCCGTCGCGGCCGGCGGATCCGTCGCCACCGGAGCATCGGTCGCCGCGGGTGAGGGCATCCCGGACGGCGGCGGTGTCACGAGATCAAAGCGCTGGAAGTCCAGCCATCGCCAGCCGTCATCGTCCGCGGTGGGCGTGACCACCTGAGCCTCCACCAGCACCCCGAGATCCACGATCCCGTACGGCAGCTGCACGCCCTTCACGTAGCCGTCGCGGAGAATGGTCAGCACCTCGGCCCCGGAGTAGACCACCGCACGCACCGGCGCCGTGAGCTTCGTGTCCAGCTCGAACGCGAGGCGCGGCATGTTCGTGTCCATCGGTCCGGAGACCAGCGGGTCGTAGCGGAACGTCCCATCGGGGAGCTTCGTCTCCACCTGGACCGTGACGCCCGCGAACCACGTGTCGCCCACCGTCCCGGCGTCCACATCGGCCCAGGCGGCGGCCACCTCGCCCGGATCGAAGAGTGCCCACTGGGCATCGAAGCCCACCTGGTCGTAGTGCGACGAGCTGTCCTGTGCCGTGGCACCGGATGCGTACGGCACGAACTCGCCCTTGGCCGCATTCCAGTCGATGGAGCGGAGCTTCCCCGGGAAGTTCGGGTCCGCCACCCAGAGGCCGTGGGGCGTCGCCGCGTAGGCGATGATCTCGTGCCCGCCCGGCTGGCCGCCCTCGTACAGGCCC
>CAIYZX010000153.1 GCA_903930745.1 uncultured Chloroflexota bacterium
TCGGCGGCGACGGCCTGGGCCTTCTCCGCGAACTTCTGGCCCTGCTCGGTGGTGACCTCGGCCACCTTCTGCGCGATGGGGCCAGCCTTCACGGCGGCCAGCGCCGCCAGCTCCGCGGCCTTGGCGCCAACCTGGCGCGCCACCGGGGCGGCCTCCTTGGCGATGCCCGCGATCATGGCCTCAAGCTGGGCCATCCACTCCTTGGCCTTCTCGGCGTTGGGGTTGGTTCCGGCGCCCTGGCCCGCGGCCTCGCCGGCGGGGGTCTCGTTCTGCTCCGCCATGGGGTACCTCCTCGTGCTCCTGCACGCTGTGGCGATGTCCCGGCCATTGTCCCCCGGTTCCGCGGGCAGCGCATGGGCCGGTGGTCCCATGCAGCCCTCCCCGGTCGTGGAGGGCTCTCGTGCACCGTGGTCCGCGCCGGGCCTGCCGCCCGAAGGCTAGAGGAGGCTCTCCGGGTCCACGTCCACGCTCCACGGCGCGCCAGGCACCGGGTCAAGGAGCGCCAGCGGGTTGTGGCCGCGCAGCACCACGTTGAAGCGCCACCGCTCCGCCCGCCGGGCGACGTAGGCGGGCGCCGGGCCCACCACCTGGACGTGCGAGCCCACGTCGCGGGCGCGCTCGCGGAGCCGGTCGGCCATCGCCTGGGCCTCGCGCTCGGCTGCCTCGCGGGACTCCATCGCCACCGTGAGCTTCACCAGCTCCCCGAAGGGCGGTGAGCCGAACCGGCGACGGAGGTCCAGCTCCGCGGCGTAGAAGGCGCGCGCGTCGCGCTCCACAACGGCCACGATGGCGCGGTGATCCGGCCGGTACGTCTGGATGATCGCCCGACCCGGCAGGTCTCCCCTCCCCGCCCTTCCCACGGCCTGCGCGAGGAGCTGGTACGTGCGCTCGGCGGCCCGCTCGTCCGGGAGATTGAGCGCGATGTCCGCGGACACCACGCCAACCAGGGTCACCTCCGCGATGTCGAGGCCCTTGGTCACAAGGCTCGTCCCCACGAGGACGTCCAGGCGGCCGGCGGCGAAGTCGTCGAGGACCTTCTCCGCGGCGCCCTTGCGCTCCACCACGTCACGGTCAAGGCGGCCCACCCGCAGGTCCGGGAACAGCTCGCGCACCTCTCGCTCCACGCGCTCCGTGCCGCCACCCACGTAGCGGATGCGCGGCGATCGGCACTCCGGCGCCGGGCACCGGGTGGCGATGGGCCAGGCCCGCCCGCAGTGGTGGCAGCGCAGCGTGATGCCGGCCTGGTGGTAGACGAGCGGCCGATCGCAGTCCGGGCACGCCTGCACGGCACCGCAGTCCCGGCACAGGACCACGGACGCGGTGCCCCGCCTGTTGAGGACCAGGATCGCGCGCTCGCCCGCGTCCGTGTCCAGCTCGCCCAGCGCCGCCGCCAGCGGCCCCGAGAAGAGCCCGCGGTTCCCGGCGGCCAGCTCCTCGCGCATGTCCACCGCCGTGACCTGCGGCTCTGCCCCGGCCGCCCTGCGCGGGAGGAGCACGCGCCGGTACCGGCCCGCCTCCGCGTTCCCCACCGTCTCCACGGACGGCGTGGCGGATCCCAACACCACGGCGGCACCCGCGAGGCTCCCCAGCCGCAGTGCCATGTCCCGGGCCTGGAAGCGCGGCGTGCGGTCCGCCTTGTACGCGGCGTCGTGCTCCTCGTCCACGATGACCACGCCCACGTCCTCGAGTGGGGCCAGGAGCGCCGTGCGCGTGCCCACCACGAGATCCACGTCGCCCCCGCGGATGCGGCGCCACTCGTCGCCGCGCTCGCCTTCGCCCAGGCCGGAGTGCAGGACGGCGATGCGGGCGTCCAGGTCCGCGCGCAGGCGGTCCGTGATGGGCGTGGCGAGCGCCACCTCCGGGACCAGCAGGAGCGCCGGGCGGCCGGCGGCGAGGCTCGCGGCGATGGCCTCGACGTAGATCGCCGTCTTGCCGCTGCCGGTGACGCCGTCGAGGAGGATGGGCCGGGGATCCCGGGTGGCGACCGCGCTGCCGATGGCGTCCACGGCACGGGCCTGCTGCGGGAGGAGGGCGGCGCCGCCGGGGCGCGCGCCGCGGGTGGGCGTGGGACGGTGGGCCAGCGGGCGACGGGGACGCTCGCGCACCTCCGCGTGCACGAGTCCGCGACGGACCAGGCCCGCGATGCCCGAGGTGCCATGCCGCTCCGCAACCCGGGTGGCCGCCACGCCGGTCGATGCCTCTACGTCTGCCGGGCCGGTGGTCGAGGCGGCGACGCGGGCCGCCGCGGGATCCGCCGCCAGTTCGTCCAGCGCGGCGCGCTGCCGGGGACCCAGCGCCCGCCCGGCGATCCGCTCGCCTGCGGCCAGCGCCGCCGCGGCGGCCACGCCCTCCGCGGTGAGCCAGAGCCTGCGCTCGTACCGCGGCCCGGACGCGGCGGCCAGCAGCGTCCACTCCAGGACGAGGAGGCCGCCGCCCTCGAGCGCCCGCAGCCGCCGGAGCAACGCCGGGCGCCCGTCCGCGGCGGAGAGATCCCGCACCGGCCGGGAGCGACCCGCCAGCTCGTCCAAGAGGTCCAGGTCCGCTGGCGCCAGCGTGGTCGCCGGATCCGCGAGCACACCCTCGCCCGCGGGCGTCACCTCGGCCATCAGCTCCAGGCGCTCCAGCAGGCCCGGCGGGAGCATCGCCTTGAGGACCACCGCGAGCGGCGCGAGGTACCGGGCGGCGATGGCCCCGGCGAGGCGAAGCGAGAGCGGAGGCAGCAGCGGGCCATCGGAGCGGACCCGAGCCACCAGCGGCCGGACCACGGCAGACGGGGCAAGCCGTGCGCGATCCCCGTCCCCGACCACGATGCCCAGGGACTGGCGCCCGCCCTTGCCGAACGGCACGAGGACGGCCTCGCCCGCCTCCACGTCCGCGAGGGACGCGGGCACGGCATAGGTGTACGTGCGCGGCCCGGGTCCCGCGGGGGCGTCCACCGCCACCTCGACCAGCCGGGCATCGGCACCGGCACCTCGATCGGCCCCGCCATCGGCATCGGCCACCGGCCCGTCATCGGCCGGATCCCGCACCACATCGGCCCCCGTCCCGCCGGCGGGGTCCTCGTCCCACCGCAGGTCCAGCGTGGGCTCCATCTCAGTCGATGCGGATCCGCCGATCCGGGTTGCGGCGCTTCTCCTGCGCGATGATCGCCTCGATCTCCGCGGCCGTGCGCTCCACCTGGTCGTCCTCGTTGACCACCACGCGGTCGAAGTCGCCCTGGCGCGCCAGCTCGATCGCGGCGTTGCGCTGCCGGATCTCCAGCTCGTCGGCGGTCTCGGTTGCCCGCGAGCGGAGCCGCTGGAAGAGCGCCTCCAGGCTGGGCGGCACGATGAAGATGAGGAGCGCGCCCGGGACCCGCTGCTTCACCACGTGGGCGCCCTGGACGTCGATCTTGAGGATGACGTCGTGACCCTCGGACAGCGCGTCCGACACCTCGTGGCGCGGCGTGCCGTACCAGTTCTCGTGGACCTCGGCGGACTCCAGGAGCTCGCCCGACTCGCGGAGCGCGTCGAACTGGGCCCGGTCCACGAACCGGTACGAGACCCCGTCCACCTCGCCGGGCCGCGGGTGGCGCGTGGTGCAGGTCACCACGTAGTGGTAGTCCGGCGTGCGCGGGCGGTCCCGCAGCGCGTCGATGATGGTGTCCTTCCCTACCCCGGATGGCCCGCTGATGATCACCAGCTGGGCTCCGGGGGCGCCGAACAACGGCTCGGGCTCGGTCATCACATCCCTCCCGCGGGGCGCCGGCCTGCCGAGACCTCGGCCGCGCGCAACCCGTCCAGCACCGCTTCAAGCTCGGCGGGCAGCGGCGCTTCCGCCCGGACGAGGCGCGTGGATCCCGGGGACACCAGCTCCACCCGCCACGCGTGCAGGAAGAGGCGCTCGAGATTGTCCGGGCCGCGGCGAGCGGTGCCCGTGCCGTAGACGGGGTCACCGGCAACCGGGTGGCCGAGGGCCGAGAGGTGGACGCGGATCTGGTGGGTGCGGCCGGTGATGAGGTCCAGCTCCAGCAGGGTCCAGTCGGCGAAGCGCTCCCGGACGCGGTAGCCGGTGGTTGCCGGGCGGCCGTCGTTGACCACGGCCATGCGCTTGCGGTCCTTGGGGTCCCGGCCGATGGGCGCCTCGATGCGGCCGATCGCCGCGGCCACGGCGCCCTGGACGAGCGCGAGGTACGTCTTGCGGACCCGGCGCGCCTTGAGCTGCGCCATCACGCTGGTCTGGGCCGCGTCGTTGCGGGCCACGATCAGGAGGCCGGACGTGTCGCGGTCCAGGCGGTGGACGATGCCCGGGCGGGCGACGCCCGCGATGCCGCCGTAGTGGTCGCCGCGGGCGAGGAGCGCGTTGACGAGGGTGCCGCGCCAGTGGCCGGGTGCCGGGTGGACCACGAGGCCGGAGGGCTTGTTGACGATGAGGATGTCGTCATCCTCGTAGACCACGTCCACGGGGATGGTGGGGTCGGGCTCCAGGTGGTATGGGATCTCCGGCTCCGGGACGTCGAGGGTTACCACGCCGCCGCGCATGACGGTGTTGGCGCGAAGGCGCCGGCCGTCCTGGTCCGTGAGGCGGCCGTCCGCGATCAGCTTCTGGACGAAGGAGCGCGTGAGGCCCGTGCGGTCCGCCACGAAGCGGTCGATGCGCCGGACGATCTCGCCGTCCGGGATGGGCAGGCGCCGGGAGCCCGCCTCAACGGAGGGGCGCTCCGGCTCGAGGCCGATGGGATCAAGGTCCAGCTCGTCATCGCCCGCCTCGTCGCCGGCCGCGGCAGCGGGCTCCAGCGCAAGCTCGAGATCGAGGTCGTCGCCTGCCTCGGCCGCGTCGCTGGCGTCGTTCGCGTCGCGCGGCTCAGGCATCGGCTCCCCAGGTTGTCGTGACCGGGAAGACGGTCAGCACGATGAGCATCACGATGGCCGTGGTGATCCCGGCGTCCGCGATGTTGTAGGTCCAGAACCGGGCGGTGCCGATCCCCATGTCGATCCAGTCCACCACCGCGCCGTACTGGAGGCGGTCCAGCAGGTTGCCGATCGCGCCACCCAGAAGGAGCGAGAGGCAGATCGTGGTCATGATCCCCCGCCCCGCCTTGTAGTGGTAGAAGACGATCAGCGCCGCCACGGCCAGCGAGACGACCCCGAAGGCCGGGCCGCTGCGCGGCAGCATCCCGAACAGGATGCCGCTGTTCTCCCAGTAGACGACGCGGAGCCAGTCACCCAGCACCTGCGTGGGGGCGGCGCCCCGCTCCAGGGTGCCCGTGACCCAGCCCTTGGTGAGCTGGTCCGCCGCGAGCACCGCGATGGCGATGACCGCGAACAGGGTCCACCGGCCCAGTGACGGGGATCTCCAGGCTGACGGCGACTCTGTCACGTCAGACATGGGCTCAGGCACCCGCCTGCGCGCGACGCAGCGCGATCCGCGCCTCGCCCGCCTCGAGCGTCACGCCTGCTGCGGGCAGGTCACCCGGCAGCGCGCCCCGCACGATCTCGTCCGCGAGCGTGTCCGAGGCCACGCCATCGAGATATGGCGCCACGGCGTCCGCGAGGCCCTCGATGTAGAGCGTGATCCTGTCGTCCAGGTCCAGCTCTGCCTCCTTGCGGAGGTCCTGGACCGCGCGCGTGAGCTCGCGGGCATCGCCCTCGGCGCGGAGCTCCGGGGTCAGCGTGGTGTCGATGATGGCGACGAGGCCGTCGTCGTGCGCCACGGCAGTGCCGGGACGCGGCGTGGCCTGGATCTCCACCTCGTCCGCGGAGAGCGTCACGCCGGCCAGGGTCACGGACCCGTCCGCGTGGATCTCGAAGGCGCCCTCGCGCGCGGCGGCCATGACCGCCGGGATCTGCGAGCCCAGCTTCTTGCCCACCTTGGGGAGGAGGACCTTCACGCCGCGGTCCACGAGATCGCTCTCGTCGCCGATGCGGATGACCTCCTTGACGTTGGCCTCCACGCGGACCAGCTCCAGCAGCGCGTCCAGCTCCGTGACCTTGCGGCCGGGCAGGGCGAGCCAGAGGCGGGCCAGCGGCTGGCGGACCTTGAGGCCGGACTGGCCGCGAAGGGTCCGCGCGAGGTCCACGGCCTTGCGGGCCACGGCCATGGCCTCCTCCAGCGCCTCGTCACGCAACGGGGCCAGCCCGGGGGCCGGCCAGGCGGTGAGGTGGACGCTGTCCGGGGCGGTGGCATCCACGGCGGCCACGAGGTTGCCGTAGATGGCGTCGCTCATGAACGGCAGGATTGGGGCCACGATGCGCACGAGCCCCACGAGGGCCTCGTGGAGCGTGGCGAACGCGGCGTCCCGGTCCGCGCCCTGGGCGCGCGACATGCGCCGGCGCGAGAGGCGGAGATACCACGTGGAGAGGTCGTCGATGAACGCCTCCACGATCCGCGTGGCGGCCTCCACGTCATAGTCGCGGAGGCGGGCCTCCACGGCCGCGGCGACACCGGAGGCGCGCGACAGGATCCAGCGGTCCAGCGGCGGGCGGTCCGCCACGGCGGGGGCGCCGGACGCGGGCGTCCAGCCGGCGAGGCGCGCGTACGTCACGAAGAACGCGTACACGTTCCACATGACGAGGAGGCCACGGCGGGCCTCGTCCGCGGCGTGCCAGCCGAAGAGGATGTTGTCCTCCGGCCGCGCGCTCGCGTACATCCAGCGCATGACGTCCACGCCCATCCGCTCGGCCGCCTCGTCGAACTCGATGGCGTTGCCCCAGCTCTTGTGCATGGGCCGGCCGTCCTCGCCGAAGAGCGTGGCGTAGCCGAAGATCGTCTTGAACGGCTCCTCGCGGCGGAGCACCGTGGACATCGCGAGCATCGCGTAGAACCAGTTGCGGAACTGGCCCGGGAAGCTCTCGGTGATGAAGTCCGCCGGGAACCACTTGCTCCAGTACGCGTTGTCCTCGCGGTAGTGGAGCGTGGAGAACGGCACGATGCCGGCGTCCAGCCAGGGGTTGCCCACGTCCGTGATCCGGGTGACGGGCTCGCCGCAGGCATGGCAGGCGATCTTCACCTGGTCCACGTGGGGCCGGTGGGGCGTGTGGCCGTCGAAGGTGTCCCAGCCCTCGATGGCGCGCTCGCGCAGCTCCTCGCGCCCGCCGATGACGTCGAAGGCGCCGCAGGCCTTGCAGTCGTAGATGGGCAGCGCGAGGCCGTAGTAGCGCTTCTTGGAGATCATCCAGTCGCGCATGTTGATGAGCCAGTCCAGCTCCCGCTCGTACCCGAAGCCCGGGATCCAGCGGATGTTGTCCACCACCTGCATGATCTGGTAGCGGAGGCTGGCGTCCACCTGCTCCCTGGTGAGCGTCTCGCGGGGCTGGTCGTAGACCTCGCCCATGGAGATGTACCACTCGTCCACGAGGCGGAAGAGGAGCGGCGTGCCGCAGCGCCAGCAGTGCGGGTAGCGGTGCCTGTACGGCTCCAGGTGGTAGAAGAAGCCGCGCGACTCCAGGTCGCTCACCACCTGCTCCGCCACCGCCGGCGCGTCAAGCCCGGTCAGCCAGCCGAAGCCGTCGTAGTAGCGGCCGTCGTCGTCGATGGGGCCGAAGATCGGCACGCCCTCGGCCTTGCCCAGCTGGTAGTCCTCGGCACCGCAGCCCGGGGCGATGTGGACGATGCCCGTGCCGTCCTCCTCGCCCACCTGGTCCCACAGCAGCACGCGGTGCTGGTAGCCCGCCGCGTCGAAGGCGGCGGCCACGGCCGGCAGCTCGTCGTAGGGGCCCGTGTAGCGCCAGCCCGCCATCTCGGCACCGGCGATCTCGTCCAGCACCTTGAACGGGCCGCGGAGAGCCTGCCTGAGCGTGCCCTTCGAGAGCCAGAAGATGTCGTCGCCCTGGGCCACCTTCACATAGCGCAGGTCCTTGCCCACGGCGGCGGCCACGTTGGCGGCCAGCGTCCACGGCGTGGTGGTCCACACCAGGAGCGCCTCGCCGGGGCGATCCACCAGCGGGAAGCGGACGGTGAGCCCCGGATCCTCGCGGTCCGCGTAGCCCTCGTTCATCTCCATCTGGGAGAGGCCGGTGCCGCAGCGGGGGCACCAGGGCATGGTGTCGTAGCCCTTGTAGAGCCAGCCGCGCTTGTGGCACTCCGCCAGGAAGCCCCAGATGAGGTCGTTGTTCTCGTTGCTGAACGTGAAGTACGAGCCGCCAACCTCGGGCATGCCCAGGCGGCCAACCACCATCTCCACGGTGTCCGTGACCGGGCCCTCGGGGCCCTCGATGGTCACCAGCTGCTTCGGGTCCTCCTTGAGGGCGTCCCGCAGGCGGAGCAGCTCCGCCGGGTCGTTCCAGTCCATCCAGTAGCCCAGGCGGATGGACTGCTGCGTCTGCCGCGCGGCGAAGGTCAGCACGCGCTGCTTGCACAGGCTCACGAACTCCGAGATCCCGAAGTCCTCGATGTCGCGCTTGCTCTTGAAGCCCAGGTCCTTCTCGACGTTGACCTCAACCCAGAGCCCCTGGCAGTCGAAGCCGTTCTGGTACCGCTGGTCCTCGCCCAGCATCGCGTGGAAGCGCTGGTAGAGGTCCTTGTAGGAGCGGCCCCAGGCGTGGTGGACGCCCATCGGGTTGTTGGCCGTGATGGGGCCGTCGAGGAAGCTGAAGCGGGGGCCGCCCTCGTTCTTCGCGCGCAGGCGGGCGAACGTCTTGCGGTCCGCCCACTCGCGGAGCAGCTCGTGCTCCTGGGCGACGAGATCGGGCTTGGCGGGTACGGGCTTGAACATCGGGCTCCGAGACGGGGGCGCCGGGCGGATCCTGGGCTGGCCGCGGCGGGCCACAAGTCTACGGTCCGCGCGGCCCACGCGCCTGCGGGCGCGCTCAACGTCGCGCACCTCAGCCTGCACGCCCCGCCGGGCCGTGTTCGCGGGGCCGGTGTAGCATTCCGCCGATGTCCAACCAGCCGCGGCCACCCCGCACGCGTTCCGCGTTTGCCGCGGCGTTCCTCTCCCTGCTCTTCCCCGGGCTAGGCCACGCCTACGCGGGCGCCTGGACCCGTGCCCTGGGCTTCGCGGCTCTCCCCGTGCTCACCCTCTCCCTCGTCGCCGGCATCGTGCTGCGCGCGGACCGGGCAGAGCTGCTGGGCATGCTGGTCAACCAGGGCAGCCTCATCGCGCTGTTCGTCGTCAACATCCTCGCGCTCCTCTACCGCGTGATCGCGGCGCTGGACGCCTGGCAGGTCGCGCGGTTCCTCAACGCCACGGACGCCTCCGGTGGCGGCCGCCTCGGCCGCGCCCGCCTTCCGCTGCAGCCGCTGTCCATCGCCGGCCTCCTCGCCGTCATCCTGGTGATGGGCGTGGGCCACGTCGCCATCGCGCGCTACAACGTCATGGCCCTGGACCTCGTCAACTGCGTCTTCAGCGCGGACGCCACGGACGTCACCTGCTCGGATGGCGGGGAAGGCCCGGACGGCGAGTCCGCGGCCCCAGACGACACGTCGTCCCCGGATGCGGCCACGGATGACCCCAGCGCCTCGGTCCCCGTGGACGAGCCCACGCCGGATCCGTCAGCCACCGGCACGCTGGCGCCCACGCTGCCGCCCTGGGACGGCAAGGAGCGCCTCAACGTCCTGATGGTGGGCGTGGACAGCCGCAAGGCGAGCTCCACCAGCTTCAACACGGACACGCTCATCGTGGTCTCGGTGGACCCCGCCACCAAGCAGGTCGCCATGTTCCAGGTGCCTCGCGACATGGCGGATGTCCCCGTCCCCTCCAACGCCTATGGGCTCTGGGGCTCGGTCTACGGCGGGAAGATCAACAGCTGGTACGACCAGAACCGCTATCGCGCGGACCTGTGGCCCGGCAAGAAGCCCACAACGCGTGGCTTCAACGCCCTCAAGGCGATCCTTGGCGAGCTGTACGGCCTGGACATCCGCTACTACGTGAAGGTGGACTTCGCGGGCTTCCGCAAGGTTGTGGACACCATGGGCGGCGTGCAGATCAACGTCCAGATGCCCGTCTACGAGAGCCTCTACCCGGCGCCCGGCGGCCTGACCCGCATCTACATCCCGGCCGGCCCGCAGCACATGACGGGTGCAGAGGCGCTCATCTACGCCCGGTCCCGCCACCGCGCCACGGGCGGTGACTTCGACCGCGGCCGGCGCCAGCAGCGCGTTCTGCTCTCCCTGCGCGAGCAGATGAGCGCGGAGGCGATCATCGCCAACCTGCCCAGCCTCGTGAACACGCTCAAGGCGTCCGTGGCCACGGACATCCCGGTGGCGGAGCTGCCGAAGCTCCTGGCGCTCGCAGAGAGCGTGGACACCAAGAACATCCGCTCCTACGTGTTCTCGCCGCCGTTCTATGCAACGGAGTACGCCAACTCGCCGCGCGGCTACATCATCACGCCCAACGTGGTGCGCATCCGGCGCGCGGTCAAGGAGGCGTTCTCGATCAAGGCAAGCGTCCTTGCGCTGCGCGAGCGGCTCGGTGCCGAGGGCGCCCAGGTGTGGGTCACGAACGCCAGTGGCCGGACGGGTGCCGCCTCGGACGCCGCCGAGTACCTCGCCTACTACGGCATGGAGGCATCCGCCCCCGCCAGGGCGAACCCCCCCGATGCCGCCAAGACCGTGATCACGGTCTACAACGGCGCCGAGGCGGAACTCACCGAGACCATCGACTACCTGCAGAAGCTCTACAAGACGACGGTGGTGCTCGCCACCGATCCCAAGGTGACCGTGGACATCGTGGTCACGCTGGGGGCGGACGCGCCCAGCCTGTCGATCGACGCCGTCGGCTGACGCTCGCGACGAACGAGAGCCCGCCGCCAGGACCCCGGAATCCGAACGGGCCGCCTCACCGGCGGCCCGTTCGAGTGTCTGACGCGGATCAGCCCTCGACGGGCGTGAGCCAGTGCATGTACTCCGGGAGCAGGCCTCGCACTGCAGCGAAGTAGCGTTCCGAGATCTGTCGCGAGACGGGTCCGATCCTGCCATCGCCAACGGGCCGGTGGTCCAGCTCGATCACCGGGCTCACCTGGACGCCCGTGCCGCACAGGAACATCTCGTCGCA
>CAIYZX010000154.1 GCA_903930745.1 uncultured Chloroflexota bacterium
CGGACTGGACGCACGGCCCTCGCGCATCCGTGCGGGGCCCAGGACAGCGGGTGCTGACGGCGGCCCGGCAGGCCGACGAGCAGGGATCCACCGGTTGGTGTCGCCCGGGGCGGCGCAGGAGCCGGTGATCGCGAGAGGGACACATCGTGCACGGCATTCCCGGTACCAGAGCAACGCGCATCCGCACGCTCGTTTCCGGTCTCATGGCAGCCTCGCTGGTCGCAGCGCTGGTCGCGCCAGCCGCCACGCTGGCGAGCGGCACCGCACCCACGGCAGGCGCGGACAACTACACCGTCCTTGAAGACAGCGGGCTCAACACCTTCAACCTGCTGTCCAACGACACGGACCCTGAGCTTGACACGCTCTACGTGGGCGGGTTCGGCAACTGGACCGCCGGCTGGGGCGACAAGACCTGGGCGGCAGACGGCACGTTCACGTACACGCCTGCGGCGAACTACTGCCGGACCAGTGGCACGAACAACACCTACTACTTCCTCGAGGACGGGACGCTCGCGAACGAGCAACTCGGCTACATCCACCTGGCGATCACGTGCGTCAACGACGAGCCGGTCTTCACGCCGGGCTCAGACGTGACCGTGGCCGAGGATGATCCCGCGTACAGCGCGGCATGGGCCACCGGCGTGGGCAAGGGCGGCGGCTCCGACGAGTCCGGCCAGACCGTCACCTTCCACGTCTCCAACGACAACAACGGTCTCTTCTCCGCGCAGCCGGCGATCAGCTCGAGTGGCACGCTCAGCTTCACGCCCGCCGCCAACCAGCACGGCTCCGCGCTCGTCTCCGTCTACCTGGCGGACAGCGGCAGCAACGTGGCGCCCAACGACAACGTCACCGCCACGGTCCAGTTCACGATCGACGTCACCTCCGTGGCGGACGACCCGATTGCGAACGCCGATGACGCGACGATCGCCGAGGATCCGGCTGACCCGGTTGCGATCGACGTCCTTGCCAACGACACCGACGGCGACGGCGACGTCCTCGAGATCACCGACGCCACCACGCCGGCCAACGGCACCGTTGCGATCGACCCCGACGGCTTCGGCCTGACCTACATGCCGGACGCCAACTACTGTGGCGCCGACAGCTTCGACTACACCATCACGGACGGCACCACCAGCGACACCGCCACGGTCTCCGTCACCGTCAGCTGCGTCAACGACGACCCGATCGCCCAGGACGACACCCTGGGCAGCGGCACCGAGGACCAGGCCGACCCCATCCTCATCGCGTCGAACGACGTCAAGTCGAACGACTCGGACACCGAGGACTCCACGGCCCTGCTGGCCTTCGACGCGTGGGGCGACGTCACGGTTGGCGGCACCGTCGGCCTGAACATGGGCACGGGCAACTTCGAGTTCACGCTCAACGAGGACTTCTGCGGCACCGCGTCGTTCAACTACACCATCATCGACAACGATGGTGGCACGGACACCGCGGTGGTCTCCATCGACGTCGCGTGCGTCAATGACGCCCCGATCGCCGACGACCAGGACGTCAGCGCGGACGAGAACACGGAAGAGGCGATCACCCTGACCGCCACGGACGTTGACAGCGACACCTTCACGTTCACGGTCACCGTCAACCCCACGCACGGTGACGTCAGCTGCGACGCCGACGGCTCCTGCACGTACACCCCGGACGCCGGCTACCACGGCCCGGACGAGTTCTCCTTCAGCGCCAACGATGGCGACCTGGACTCCGCCGTTGACGGTGTGGTCTCCATCGATGTGGCCCAGGACGCGGTTGGCCCGGTCGCCGTGGCCCCCACGGCATCCTTCGGCACCGGCCGCGTTGACGAGACCGCGCCGATCCGCCTCGCGTGGGCCGCGAGCGACCCGTCCGGCGTGACCTCCTACGAGGTCCAGGTCAAGGTTGCCACCGGCAGCTGGACCGCCGCGTACACCGGCACCGCCACCGCGGTGACCAAGTTCTACCCGTTCAGCAAGGCGCTCGTCTGGCGTGTCCGCGCCACCGACGGCGAGGGCAACGTGGGCGACTGGGCCACCAATGGCACGGCTCGCACCATCGTGGCCTACCAGGGCACCAGCCCGGTGGTCTACACCGGCACCTGGGGCACCTATCCGTCCGCCGGCTCCTCCGGCACCGGCTATCGCTACACCCTCAGCGCCGGCAAGACTGCGATCCTCCGGTTCACCGGTCTCCAGGTGCTCTACGTGGCCCCGAAGACCGCCGGCTCAGGTTCCGTGCTCGTCTACGTTGACAACGTGCGGATCGGCTCCGGTCCGATGAGCCTGCGGGCTGCCAGCACCACGCTCGGCCAGATCATCGCCCGCAAGGCCTGGAGCGTCTCCGGGACACACACGATCAAGATCGTAAGCGTCACGGCCGGCCGCCAGACCAACCTAGACGCGTTCGTCGTCCTCAAGTAGGTCACGTCGTCGTCCCCTCGCGACAACGCCGCCGGCACCGCCGGCGGCGTTGTCGCGTCTCGCGGCCGGAGCCCGGGTGTCGGGGGCCGGCCGCTTCCACGTCACCGGCGGTTGATCAGCCGCGGGCCGGGTGCGGGGCGGCGGTGCCGTGATCAGCCGCGGGCCAGGTGGGCCTCGATGACCGCGAGGATCTGCGCGCCGTAGCGGTCCAGCTTCGCCGGGCCGATCCCCTTCACCTCTTCGAGCGCCAGGAGCGTCCGCGGCTGCGCGTCTGCGATGGCCCGAAGCGTCTTGTCGTCCGCCACCACGTACGGCGGGACCGCCTGCTCGCGCGCCCGCAACGTCCTCCAGGAGCGCAGCGCCTCGAACAGCGGGCCGTCCACCACGGGGACACCGCCCGGCGGTCCGCCTGCGGGCCCCGGCCCTGCCCCGGTGCCCACCCCTGCGCCGGCGGGGTGCCTCGATCCACGCGGCGGTGGCGGCGGCTCGATCGCGCGGAGGAACCGGCTGTGCCGCTTGCCCGCGGAGGTGATCGCCAGGAACCTTCGTGCCCGCGTGATCCCCACGTAGAAGAGACGGCGCTCCTCGTCGATGGCAGCAGGGTCATCCTTCGCCTGGCGGATCGGCAGGGTCCCCTCGTCCAGGCCGGGCAGGCAGACCGCGTCCCACTCGAGACCCTTCGCCCGGTGGTACGTGACCAGGTTCACGCCGCCCGCAGAGGACTCGCGCTCGTGCGCCGCCCGCGCGTCCAGCTCC